>NZ_JASCPT010000073.1:0-28060 GCF_029959775.1 Pseudomonas sp. PS01270
CCTTTTACTACACCACAACCCACTGTGGGAGCGAGCTTGCTCGCGAATGCGATGTGTCAGTCACCACAATGTTGACTGAAAGACCGCTTTCGCGAGCAAGCTCGCTCCCACAGGGTTTTGTATTTAGCCTTGAGTTAAGCGTACTGCGCAGCAGCGTAGCCCGAGGCCCAGGCCCACTGGAAATTGAAGCCGCCCAAGTGCCCGGTGACGTCGAGCACTTCACCAATGAAGTACAGGCCCGGGCTTTTCAGCGATTCCATGGTCTTCGACGACACCTCGCGGGTGTCGACGCCACCCAGAGTCACCTCAGCCGTGCGATAGCCTTCAGTTCCCGCCGGCACAACCTTCCAGCTGCCGAGCTTCTCGGCAATCTCCGCCAGTTCAGCGTGGGTGTACTGCTTCATCGGTTTGGAAACGAACCAGTTGTCCGCCAGCAGGTTGGCCATTTTCTTGGTGAAGATCTCGCCAAGCAAAGTCTTCAGCTCGCTGTTCGGACGCTCGGCGACTTGCTCTTGCAACCAGCTCGCCGCGTCGTGATCCGGCAGCAGGTTGATCTCTACCGTATCGCCAGACTCCCAGAACGAGGAAATCTGCAGAATCGCCGGGCCGCTGAGGCCACGGTGAGTGAAGAGGATGTTCTCGCGAAAGCTCTGGTCATTGCAGCTGACCAGACAATCCACCGAGGTGCCGGACAATTCGGTGCAGAGTTCCTTGAGCTGGTCGGTAATGGTGAACGGCACCAGCCCGGCGCGGGTCGGCAGCAGTTCATGGCCGAACTGTTTGGCGACCTGATAACCGAAACCGGTAGCGCCCAGGGTAGGAATCGACAGGCCGCCAGTGGCGATCACCAGCGATTGGCACTGGACCTGACCGAGGGTGGTGTCGAGCAGGTAGCCGCTGTCGACCTTCTCGATGGCCTGGATCGAGGTGTCCAGGTGCAGCTCGACGCCGGCCTGATCGCATTCATCAAGGAGCATGCCGAGGATGTCGCTGGATTTGTTATCGCAGAACAGCTGGCCGAGTTTCTTCTCGTGGTACGGCACGCCATGTTTGCCGACCAGACCGATGAAATCCCACTGGGTGTAACGCGCCAGCGCCGATTTGCAGAAATGCGGGTTCTGCGAAAGGAAATTGCTCGGTTCGGTGTACATGTTGGTGAAATTGCAGCGGCCACCGCCGGACATGAGGATTTTCTTGCCGGCTTTGTTCGCGTGGTCGAGCAGCAACACCTGACGCCCGCGCCCGGCGGCGGTCAGGGCACACATCAAGCCGGCCGCGCCAGCGCCAATGATCACGACTTCGGTAGAGCGCAAAACGGTGTCCTCACACAATGATCGTTCCCACGCTCTGCGTGGGAATGCCACCATGGACGCTCTGCGTCCGTTGTTATGTGACGCGGAGCGTCACGGGATGCATTCCCACGCAGAGCGTGGGAACGATCAGGTCAGAGAATACGCACGCGCAACGAGCGGCCCTTGATCTTGCCGTCGTTCAGGCGCTGCAAGGCCTGCATGGCCACGGTGCGCTCGACAGCGACGTAGGCCTGGAAATCGAAGATCGCGATCTTGCCGACCTGCGCACCGGGAATGCCCGCTTCGCCGGTCAGTGCGCCAAGAATGTCGCCCGGGCGCACTTTGTCTTTACGGCCAGCGCCGATGCACAGAGTGGTCATCGGCGGTTGCAGCGGCGCCAGGCCCTGGGACTTGAGGTTGTCGATCTGATCCCAGTTCAGCGGCGCTTTCTGCAGTTGTTCGATGGCTTGCGCACGATGAGCTTCGGACGGCGCGACCAAGCTGATGGCGATGCCTTTCTCGCCGGCACGACCGGTACGGCCGACGCGGTGGATGTGGATTTCCGAATCGCGCGCCAGCTCGACGTTGATCACCATGTCCAGCGCATCGATGTCCAGACCACGGGCCGCGACGTCGGTGGCAACCAGCACCGAGGTGCTGCGGTTGGCAAACATCGCCAGCACTTGATCGCGGTCACGCTGTTCCAGATCGCCGTGCAGGCCAACAGCGGAAATGCCTTTGGCGGTCAGGTGATCGACGGTTTCCTGCACTTGCTGCTTGGTGAAGCAGAACGCCACGCAGGACGCCGGACGGAAGTGGTGCAGGACTTTGGTCACCGCGCTCATGCGCTCTTCCGGCGAGATCTCGTAGAAGCGCTGCTCGATCTGCGTGTCGTCGTGGAAGGCTTCAGCCTTGACGGTCTGCGGATCGCGCATGAATTTCGAGGCCAGTTGCTTGATGCCCACCGGGTAGGTCGCGGAGAACAGCAGAGTCTGCCGGCGCTCGGGGGTCTTGATGATGATGTCTTCGATCGCGTCGTAGAAGCCCATGTCGAGCATGCGGTCGGCTTCGTCGAGGATCAGCGTGTTCAGGCCGTCGAGCACCAGCGAACCCTTGCGCAGGTGCTGCTGAATGCGCCCCGGAGTGCCGACGATGATGTGCGCGCCGTGCTCCAGCGAAGCGATCTGCGGGCCGAACGACACGCCACCGCACAGGGTGAGGACCTTGATGTTGTCTTCAGCGCGGGCCAGACGACGGACTTCCTTGGCCACCTGGTCGGCCAGTTCGCGGGTCGGGCAGATCACCAGCGCCTGGCACCCGAAGTAGCGCGGGTTGATCGGGTTGAGCAGGCCGATGCCGAACGCGGCGGTCTTGCCGCTGCCGGTCTTGGCCTGGGCGATCAGGTCCATCCCCTTGAGGATCACCGGCAAGCTCTGCGCCTGGATCGGCGTCATCTGGGCATAACCGAGTGATTCGAGGTTAGCCAGCATGGCGGCGGACAGCGGCAGAGTATTAAAAGCGGTGGCGATGGTGGTCACGGGACTGGCCTGCAAAACAAAATGTCGCGCAGTGTAGCAGCCCCGTGCCGGTTTCCTCGACAGTTCTGGACGAACAGCGATTGAACCCGAGGCAGGGATTACCTGTGGCGAGGGGATTTATCTGTGGCGAGGGGATTTATCTGTGGCGAGGGGATTTATCCCCGATGGGGTGCGCAGCACCCCCCAATACCTGCCACCTCAATTCATCCGGCTGACCGCATCCAACCTTTTTGGGGCTGCTGCGCAACCCAGCGGGGATAAATCCCCTCGCCACGGAAGTCCTTCAACAGCCACAGATGTCCTCCAGCACAATCAGTGTTCGATGTGCTCCTGTGGCCGTTTCGCCCGGCGCCCGTCTTCCTTGGACAGCTGCGAGAAAATCGTCGCCGCCAGCATCGCCATCACGCCGACCGTGACGAAGGTCAGCTGGAACGCGCCGAGCACGGTTTCCACGCCATCGTTGCCGACCTTCGCAGTGAAGCCACCCAGCAGCGCGCCGGCGCAAGCCACGCCGAGGCTCAGCGACAACTGCGCGACCACCGACAGCAGACTGTTGCCGCTGCTGGCGCTGGCATCGTCGAGGTCGATCAGCGTCACCGTATTCATCGCGGTGAATTGCAGCGAGTTGATCGCACCCAGCACGGCTAGCAGGCACAGCAGCAGCCAGTACGGCGTCTGCTCGCTGACCAGACCCATGCTCGCCAGCATGATCCCCAGCGCCAGCGTGTTGCCGGTGAGCACGATGCGATAGCCGAGGCGTTCGATCAGCGGCCGCGCGACCCACTTGGCGACCATCGCCGCAGCGGCCAGCGGCAACATGCTCATCCCGGCTTGCGACGGCGAATAGCCCAACGCCACTTGCAACAGCAGCGGAACCAGAAATGGCAGAGCACCGCTGCCCAGTCGCGCGAACAGGTTACCGAGGATGCCTACGGCGAAAGTGCGGGTCTTGAACAATGAAGGCGCAAACAACGGGTTCTCGATATGCCCGGCGCGCAGCCAGTACGCCGCCAGACAGGCCATGCCGGCGAACAGCAGCAACATCACCCGCAGGTGCGGCAGGTGCAATTCGCCAAGGCCTTCCATGGCGATGGTGATGAGGATCATCGCCGCGCCGAACAGTAGAAAACCGAGGCTATCGAAGCGTGTGCGCTCCGTGCCGTGCAGGTCTGGAATGAACTTCCACACCGCATAACAGCCGATCACCCCGACCGGCAGATTGATCAGGAAGATCCAGTGCCACGTCACGTATTCCACCATCCAGCCGCCCATGGTCGGGCCGATCAGCGGGCCGAGCAGGCCGGGAATGGTGATGAAACCCATGATCCGCACCAGTTCCGAGCGCGGGTAGGCACGCAGCACCACCAGCCGCCCGACCGGCAGCATCAGCGCACCGCCGAGGCCCTGAATCACCCGCGCACCGATGAGCATGCTCAGGCTGCTGGATAACGCGCACAGCAACGAGCCGAAACTGAACAGCAGAATCGCGCCGAAGAAGATTTTCTTGGTGCCGAAGCGGTCGGCGATCCATCCGGAGGCCGGGATCAGCAGGGCCACGGTGAGCATGTAGGCGATGATCACACCCTGCATGCGCAACGGGTCTTCAGCCAGATCGCTGGCCATGGCCGGCAGCGCGGTATTGAGGATGGTCCCGTCGAGGGACTGCATGAAGAAGGCGATGGCGACGACCCACGGCAACCAGCGGGCGGTGATGGCGTCGAGAGGCGGGCGGTTGGGCATGGAACCTCGTGTGGGTGGTTAATCCAGATTGATGATCGTTCCCACGCTCTGCGTGGGAATGCCTCAACGGACGCTCTGCGTCCGCTTTTGGCTGGGACGCGGAGCGTCCCGGGCTGCATTCCCACGCGGAGCGTGGGAACGATCGCCGTCAGAGGGTCAGGGTCAACCGGCTGACCAGCGCCCCCGGCAACAGCGATGACGAGGTATTGCGCTGGCTGTAGGTACTCGCCGACAGCAGCAATTCACGCTCGGTAGTCAACGCTTCCAACTGCGAACCGAGCAGGTTATAGGCGCTGTCGTCGAAGCGCATGGTGCTGACCGGCGCCTGGATCTCGCCGTTCTCGACCCAGAAGGTCGCGAAGCGGGTCATGCCGGTCATGCGCGCCGCCGGTTGGTCCGAGTAGTTCAGGTACCACAGATTGCTGATGTACAGCCCGGTGCCCAACTGCTTGAGGATCTCTTGCTGCGACAGATCACCGGCGGCCATGTTCAATGCACTGGGCATTTCGCCGCCGCCCGCGCCGTTCGCCGCCAGACCATATTCGGCGGCGCTGCGCGAGCCGACCAGTTGATCGCCGGCCTTGCCCTCGATGATCAGACGCAGATCGCTGCGCGGATAACCCTCGGCGGAAAACGCCGGGCTCAGGGATTCGCTGACTTTCTCATCCAGCGACACCAGCGGACTGAACGCCTGATCGCCGACGTAGAGTTTCTGCAACGGACTGCTCTTGCTGGCGATCGATTGCGCCGAGAACCCGCCCCAACTGAGCATGCCCATGATTTCTTCCAGTGCCGCCGGTGCCAGATAGGCGCGGTACTGTCCCGGTGCCAAAGTGCGTAACGGTCGGCCGAGAAACTCCAGCTGTTCGCGGGCCTGGGCGAAACGCCGGGCAAACCCTTCGTCGCTCCAGTCGTGCCCGGCGTAGCTGGCCTTCACTGCTTCGCCGTTTTCGTGGAACAGGCTGAAGTCGAAATTGAAGCTGTTGGCTTCATGCCAGCCGAACGCGCCGGCGGAACTGGCGAAACCGCGGCTGATCGGGCCGGCAGCATAGAAGCCGACCAGATCGAGACCTTCAGCGGCGGCGCAGATTTGCCCGACGACATCTTCGGTGTCCGGCAGCGGATGCGCTTGTACGTGCGTGCTCTGCCAGCTGTTGTGATTGAGCAGCAGATACGGATCCTGCGGCAGCAGCGGCAGGGTTTCGCGCAGTTGTTGCAGGCCCTCGGCGAGCCGTTGCAGATCGGCTTCCTGATCCCCGGACAAGGTGATCTGCAGGTCGGCGTGGCGACCGTCGTCGATCAGTTTCAGGCCGACGTTGGCCTGTTGCACTTGCCCGGCCTGGCGCACCTTGGCGTGATTGAAGCGCACGAACGCCGAGGCTTCGGCGGCGTAACTGAGCGTGAACTGTTCCGGCTCGCGCACGCTGTCGCGCAGCCAGTTGACCATGACCTTGAAGGCGTCGGACTGACGCTTCGAAATGCTCATCAGGCGTCTCCCCCAAACACATCAATGTTGCTGAATACGCAGGCCGGCGAAGCGTGGCCGACGCGAATCACCTGGTTCGGTTCGCCCTTGCCGCAGTTCGGCGTGCCCAGCACCTTGACGGTGTTGGCATCGCCGACGGCGCGCAGGCTCTTCCAGAAGTGCGCGGAAATGGCCCGGTAGTTGGGATTTTTCACCACGCCTTTAAGTTCACCATGCTCGATCAACTGGCCCCATTCGCAGCCGAACTGGAATTTGTTGCGCGCATCGTCGATCGACCACGAGCGATTGGTGCTCATCAGGATGCCGTGCTCGATACCACCGATCATCTGCTCCAGCGTCTGATCGCCCGGCTCGATGTTGAGGTTGGCCATGCGGTCGATCGGTGGCCGGTTCCAGCCGCAGGCGCGGCTGTTGGCAACGCCATCGAGGCCGGCGCGATATTGCGACAGCGCCCCGCCCAATGGCCGCAGCAACAGGCCGTCGCGGATCAGGAATTGTTTGCTCGCCGCAGTGCCGTCGTCGTCATGGCCGTAGCTGGCGAGTTCTTCCGGGATGCCAGGGTCGAAAGTCACGTTGAGCAAATTCGAGCCGTATTGCAGGCTGCCGAAATCGCTGGTCTTGACGAAACTGGTGCCGGCGTAATTGCGCTCATCGCCGAGGATGCGGTCGAGCTCCAGCGGGTGACCGATGGATTCGTGGATCTGCAGCATCATCTGATCAGGCATCAGCAGCAGGTCGCGCGGGCCTTGCGGGGTGTTCGGCGCGAGCAGCAGTTGCAGGGCCTGGTCGGCGACTTGCGGACCTGCACCGACCAGACCGCAGCGGCTGATGACATCGGCGCCACCCTGCTGGCCGAAGTTCTCCCGGCCGAGGCTGCGGGTCTGGCTGTCGTTGCCGTCGTAGGCGGTGACGTCGAGGCTCGGATAAACGAAGCGCTGGGCCTGGCGCAATTCGGCGCCGGCGCTGCTCAGGTAGATCTGCTCGACGTTAGTGATGCCGATGCTCACCTGCCAATTGACCAGGCGTTCATCCTTGGGCACCGAGGCGGACTCCGCACCGAGCAGATCGAAGCATTCGCTCAGGGACGGGAAGGGCTGTTCGAGATTGGGTGAAAAATAATCAGCGCGATCGCTGGACAGCGGCTGCTCGCGCAGATCGAGCAAGGCGTGCGGCTTGAGCCGGCGGGCCAGTTGCTCGGCGCGCTCGAGAGCGGCTTGCAGGCCTTGTTGCGAGAGGTCATTGGTCGCCGCGTAGGCTTCGACGCCATTGACGCGTACGGTGAGCATCGCCCCTTCATCGCGGCTCAGGCTCGGCGGTTCGGCGACGTTCTTGCGCACCGACAGAAACTGCCCGGACTCGCGCACATACCGCAGGGAAAAAAATTCAGCGCCCGTGCGCAAGGCAGCAAAGCGCTGCTTGAGCTGGGGGTGGAAATCGAACATTCGGGAACCTCCTTGTAATGGAGTAGCGGCATGGCGACAGCGGGGAGGGGTGAAACGGTTGCGCGAGGTCTAGAGTAGGCCTGCGTGGGGGTAGGATCAAGTGAAGAGGGGGTGTAGGAGGATTTACTGTGCCCGACAGCAGATCGTTCCCACGCTCTGCGTGGGAATGCCGCCATGGACGCTCTGCGTCCGCTTTGGGACGCGGAGCGTCCCGGGATGCATTCCCACGCAGACCGTGGGAACGATCAGGGGAGGTATTACGACTTACTGCGTAACCGGGGTGATATCCCGCATCGGCTTGCCCTTGACCGGGGCGCCGTTCGCAACGTAGTACGCAGCATTGCTGCGCGGCAGCGGCTTGCGGCCACGGATCTTGTCGGCGATTTTCTCGGCCATCATGATCGTCGGCGCGTTGAGGTTGCCGGTGGTGATGATCGGCATGATCGAGGCATCGACCACGCGCAGGCTCTGCATGCCGTGCACGCGACCTTCGCCATCGACCACGGCCATCTCGTCGGTGCCCATCTTGCACGAGCAGGACGGGTGGAACGCGGTTTCGGCGTGCTCGCGGATGAACTTGTCGAGCTGTTCATCGGTTTGCACTTCGATGCCCGGGCTGATTTCGCGACCACGGAACGCGTCGAGAGCCGGCTGCTGCATGATCTCGCGGGTCAGGCGGATGCCGTCGCGAAATTCCTGCCAGTCCTGCTCGGTGGCCATGTAGTTGAAGAGGATGCTCGGGTGCTGGCGCGGGTCCTTGGATTTGACCTGGATGCGACCACGGCTCGGCGAACGCATGGAACCCATGTGCGCTTGGAAACCGTGCTCTTTCACACCGTTGCTGCCGTTGTAGTTAATCGCCACCGGCAGGAAGTGGTACTGGATGTTCGGCCATTCGAATTCCGGACGCGAACGAATGAAACCGCCGGCCTCGAACTGGTTGCTGGCGCCGATGCCGGTGCCGTTGAACAGCCACTCGGCACCGATCGCCGGCTGGTTGTACCAGAGCAGCGACGGGTACAGCGAAACCGGTTGGGTGCAGGCGTATTGCAGGTACAGCTCAAGGTGATCCTGCAGGTTTTCACCGACGCCCGGCAGATCGTGGACCACCGGGATGTCGAGGCTTTCCAGCAGTTTCGCCGGGCCGACACCGGAGCGCTGCAGAATCTGCGGCGAAGCGATGGCGCCGGAGCACAGCAGCACTTCCTTGCGCGCCTTGGCTTCAACACGTTCTTCAGCGTCACCGATCAGGTAACGCACGCCGACCGCACGCTTGCCTTCAAAGAGAATCTTGTCGGTCAGGGCGTGGGTGACGATGGTCAGGGTCGAGCGTTTTTTGGCGATGTCGAGGTAGCCACGGGCGGTGGAAGCACGGCGGCCGTTCGGCGTCACGGTGCGGTCCATCGGGCCGAAGCCTTCCTGCTGGTAACCGTTGAGGTCTTCGGTGCGCGGATAACCGGCCTGCACGCCGGCTTCAACCATGGCGTGGAACAGCGGGTTGTTGCCGGCTTTCGGCGTGGTCACGCTGACCGGGCCGTCGCCACCGTGGTAATCGTTCGGGCCGATGTCACGGGTTTCAGCTTTACGGAAGTACGGCAGGCAATCGAGGTACGACCAGTCTTCCAGGCCCGGCAGTTTCGCCCAGCCGTCATAGTCCATGGCGTTGCCACGGATGTAGCACATGCCGTTGATCAGCGAAGAGCCGCCAAGGCCCTTGCCGCGACCGCATTCCATCCGGCGACCGTCCATGTGTGGCTCTGGATCGGTTTCGTAGGCCCAGTTGTAGCGACGCCCCTGCAGCGGGAAGGCCAGCGCGGCGGGCATTTGCGTGCGGAAGTCGAGGCGGTAGTCCGGCCCCCCGGCTTCGAGCAGCAGAACGGTGACGCCTTCGTCTTCAGTCAGACGGGTCGCCAGAGTGTTACCGGCCGAGCCGGCACCGATGATGATGTAATCGAATTCTTGGGACATTGAATGCACCCTCTTTGAAGTTGGTCAGGTCAACTGTGACCGCGCACCTGTGGCGAGGGGATTTATCCCCGTTCGGCTGCGCAGCAGTCGCAGAGTCGGCGACTGGTTCTGTCTGGAGAATTGCAGTGTCTGGAGGGGGGCCGCTTCGCAGCCCGACGGGGATGAATCCCCTCGCCACAATGGCCCCACCCGGACTCTGAGTCAGATCAGAACACCGAGACGTAATCGCCCAGCTCGACCTGTACCGATTTGATGCGGGTGAAGTTGTTCAGCGAGCTGATCCCGTTCTCACGGCCAACACCCGACTGCTTGTAGCCGCCGACCGGCATTTTTGCGTCGGACTCGCCCCAGGCGTTGATCCAGCAGATACCGGCTTCCAGTTGATGAATCACGCGGTGGGCGCGGTTCAGGTCCTTGGTAACGATACCGGCGGCCAGGCCGAAGTCGGTGTCGTTGGCGCGGCGGATCACTTCTTCTTCGGTTTCGTAGGAAAGGATCGCCATCACCGGGCCGAAGATCTCTTCGCGCACGATGGTCATGTCGTCGGTGCAGTCGGTGAACACGGTTGGCGCCACGAACGCACCTTTAGCGAATTCGCCGTCCGTCAGTCGACCGCCGCCGCACAGCACGCGTGCGCCTTCTTCTTTACCCTTGGCGATGTAAGCCAACACGCTTTCCATGTGCGGGAAGCTGACCAGCGGGCCGAAGTTGGTGTTTTCGTCTTCCGGGTTGCCAACGCGGATGCGGGCAACGCGCTCAACGATCTTGGCTTCAAAAGCGGCTTTCAGGTGCGCCGGTACGAACACGCGAGTGCCGTTGGTGCAGACCTGACCGGAGCTGTAGAAGTTGGCCATCATCGCCGTGTCGGCGGCGCGATCCAGATCGGCGTCGTCGCAGATGATCAGCGGCGACTTGCCGCCCAGTTCCATGGTCACGTCTTTGAGCGACGAAGCCGAAGCGCTGGCCATGACTTTCTTGCCGGTGTCGGTGCCGCCAGTGAAGGAGATTTTCTCGATGCGCGGGTGCTCGGTCAGCCAGGTGCCGACTTCGCGGCCGCTACCGGTCAGGACGTTGAACACACCGTTCGGCACGCCGGCTTCGGTGTAGATCTCGGCCAGTTTCAGGGTGGTCAGCGAGGTGACTTCGCTTGGCTTGAAGATCATCGCGTTACCGGCCGCCAGGGCTGGAGCGGATTTCCACAGGGCGATCTGGATCGGGTAGTTCCACGCGCCGATACCGGCGACTACGCCCAGCGGTTCGCGACGGGTGTAAACGAACGAGGTGTCACGCAGCGGGATCTGCTCGCCTTCGATGGCGGGCACCAGGCCTGCGTAGTATTCCAGCACGTCAGCGCCGGTGACGATGTCGACGTACTTGGTTTCGGAGAAGGATTTGCCGGTGTCCAGGGTTTCCAGCGCGGCCAGCTCATCGTTGCGCTCGCGCAGGATGTCGACGGCGCGACGCAGGATGCGCGAACGCTCCATGGCGGTCATCGCGGCCCAGATTTTCTGGCCCTTTTCGGCGCTGACCACGGCGCGCTCGACGTCGTCTTTGGTCGCACGTTGCACCAGTGCGAGGACTTCACCGTTCGCCGGGTTGATGGCTTCGAAGGTGGCGTCGCTGCCGGCGTCGGTGTACGCGCCATCGATGTAGAGTTTTTGCAGTTCGAAACGGGCCATAGTGTCCTCGCAAGTGCATTGGTGGTTGGCGTTGACCACCGCGATGACGCTGCGGTGGAGTTCAGGGGCCGAGCATTTTCTGTGTGCTCTAGCTCACCTTCTTGGCCAATTGGAAATCCATGTATTCGTAAGCGATCTGTTGCGCCTGCGCCGTGTCGAAAGCGTCTCCCGACAGCGCGCCGCGCAACCACAAGCCGTCAATCAACGCTGCCAGACCCCGGGCGGCGCTGCGCGCATCTTCGAGCGGCAGCACACGGCGGAACTGGCAGCACAGGTTGGAATACAGACGGTGATCGTTGATCCGCTGCAACCTGTGCAAAGACGGCTGGTGCATGCTGGTAGCCCAGAAGGCCAGCCAGGTTTTCATTGCCGGGCCATTGACCTGGCTGGCGTCGAAGTTGCCTTCGATGATCACCTGCAGATGCGCCCGTGGGCTGTCATCTGCCAGCGCCTGACGGCGCGCGGTGACGCTCTCGCTGAGGGCGGTCATCAGGTACCGCATCGTGGCGGCGATCAGGCCGTTCTTGTCCTGAAAGTAATGACTGATGATGCCATTCGAGACACCGGCCAAACGGGCGATCAGCGCAATGCTGGCGTCCCCCATTCCGACCTGATCGACCGCTTGCAAAGTGGCTTCGATCAGTTGTTGGCGGCGGATGGGTTGCATACCGACCTTGGGCATCTTGCACATCTCCTTAGGCCTTCCGAGGGGCGAATGACGCCGATCGGATTGAGGGCCAGTCTATTTTGTTTTGATTGAACGTTCAATCAACAAAGAATAAGATCTGCGACAATTCGTCGCTGCCTACAGAAAATTCCTACGCGTAATGACGATAAAAACCGACACCTGAAACGGCTCGAAACCTGCGCGGGGCATGGCGCGGTTCGCGATTCGATGGACGTGTTGAAAGGGCAAGACGCTCGGGGCCAGGTTTCGGATGAACGTCCGTCGCCTCTGGCCACGAAAGCGAATACGCAACGCCATTTCGGCAGGTTCGGGCTTTTTTCGGAGTGTCTTTATATCACCCGCCGGTCGGCTGCCAACTAACCGATTGGTCGGGTTCCGTGATGCCTTGTGTTCTTCTCTCGCACTGCCTGGAGCATTTGTGCCATGAGTTCTGCCTCGCTAATAAAGACCCCGCCCGAGAAGGTGACGGTCAACGGTTGGGTGTTCTACACCTCGACCGCGCTGATTCTGTTGTTGACCGCCATTCTGATCATCGCCCCGCAAGAGGCCGGCAGAATGTTGGGGATGGCCCAGGCCTGGTTGTCGCGCAGCTTCGGCTGGTACTACATGGTGGTGATCGCCGCCTACCTGGTGTTCGTGGTCGGTCTGGCGTTTTCCTCGTACGGCAAACTCAAACTGGGCAGCAAGGACGACACCCCGGATTTCAGTTACGGCGCTTGGGCGGGGATGCTGTTCTCGTCGGGCATCGGCATTTCGCTGTTGTACTTCGGCGCGTCCGAGCCGCTGGATCACTACTTCAATCCGCCGGAAGGCACCTCGGCCAGCAACATCGCCGCGCGTCAGGCAGTGCAACTGACCTTCCTGCACTGGGGCCTGCACGGCTGGGCGATCTACGCTTTGGTCGGCCTTGCCGTGGCGTATTTTGCCTATCGGCATAACCAGCCGCTGGCCCTGCGTTCGGCGCTGTATCCATTGGTCGGCGAGCGTTGGGTCAAAGGCGCTGCCGGGCACGCGGTGGATGGCTTCGGCATGTTCGTGACCCTGCTGGGTCTGGTGACCAACCTGGGGATTGGCTCGCTGCAAGTGTCGTCCGGGCTGGAAAACCTGTTCGGCATGGAGCACAGCAACACCAACCTGCTGATCGTCATCATCGTCATGAGCACAGTAGCGACCATCGCTGCCGTGTCGGGTGTGGAAAACGGCATCCGTCGTCTGTCCAACCTGAACATCGTGCTGTTCAGCGGCCTGCTGATTTTCGTCCTGCTGTTCGGCCCGACCCTGCACCTGCTCAACGGCTTCGTGCAGAATATCGGTGACTACCTCAACGGCGTGGTGCTGAAGACCTTCGACCTGTACGTCTATGAAGGCGACAGCGCCAAGTCCGACCGCTGGCTTGGCCTGTGGACCCTGTTCTACTGGGCGTGGTGGATTTCCTGGGCGCCATTCGTGGGCATGTTCATCGCACGAATTTCCCGTGGCCGCAGCGTGCGTGAACTGGTTGCTGGCGTGCTGCTGATTCCGCTGGGCTTCACCTTGGCGTGGCTGTCGATCTTCGGCAACTCGGCGCTGGATCTGGTGATGAATCAGGGCGCGGTGGAGCTGGGCAAGACGGCGCTGGAACAGCCGTCGATGGCGATCTATCAGTTGCTTGAGCATTATCCGGCGTCGAAAGTCGTCATCGGGGTGTCGATCTTTGTCGGCTTCGTGCTGTTCCTGACCCCGGCCGACTCCGGCGCGGTGATGATGGCGAATCTTTCCTGCAAGGGCGGCAACGTCGATGAAGACGCGCCGCACTGGCTGCGGATCTTCTGGTCGGTGGTGATCACCCTGGTGACCATAGGCCTGCTGTTCGCCGGCAACTTCGAAGCCATGCAGACCATGGTCGTGCTGGCCGGCCTGCCGTTCTCGGTGGTGCTGATCTGCTTCATGTTCGGCCTGCACAAGGCGATGCGTCAGGACGTGCAGATCGAACAGGAGCAAGCGCAACTGGCCGAGCGCGGACGCCGAGGTTTCAGCGAGCGCCTGACGCAACTGGATCTGCAGCCGAGCCAATCGGTGGTGCAGCGCTTCATGGACAAACACGTCACTCCGGCACTGGAAGATGCAGCGGCGCAATTGCGCAATCAGGGCATTGAAGTGCAGACGCTGCTGGGCAAGGCCAAGCGTTGCATGGGCGTGCGGGTCGAGATGGAAGAGGGCAACCCTTTCGTTTACGAAGTGAGCCTGGATGGTTATCTGGCGACCCCGACCGAATCGGCGCAATCAGATGAAGCGCGTCAGCGTTATTACCGTGCTGAGGTCTATCTGCACAATGGCAGCCAGGATTACGACTTGATGGGCTTTACGCCGGAGCAGATTACGCGGGATGTGCTCGATCAGTTTGAAAGCCATCGGCAGCTTCTTGGCCGGGTGTATAGCTAGACCTTGAGATTCAGCGGTGCAGTCAGCTGCACCGCTGAACCATTGTGGCGAGGGGATTTATCCCCGTTGGGCTGCGAAGCAGCCCTGAAACCGTCCAACGCGGTTTTACTCAATTACCGCGATTGACGACTTGGGGCCGCTTCGCGCCCCATCGGGGATAAATCCCCTCGCCACAGGTTCTCTATTTGCAGTTCAATATCTGTATGAACAAAAACGCCGCGATCGTCTCGCGGCGTTTTTGTGTCTGCGGGGTTTACCCCAGATTCTTGCCCAACAACGCGTGATACAACTCGCTGTCGCCCAGAATCCCCACCACATGATTGTTATCGTGCAGCACCAGCTTGTTGCCGGTCTGATAACGGATCTGCAGCGCGTCACGCATGCCGATGTTCGAGTCCACCAGTGTTGGCTTGCGCTCCAGGCCTTCCACTGCTTGCCCCGGTGCCCAGTTCTGCAGGTTCAGCACCGAGCCGTTCTGCCGTGCGCCTTTGATGGTGTTGCCTTCGGCCAGGTCCAGCCACGAGTCGCCGCCAGGATCCAGGCACACCGAGCCGTTGATGCGTTTGCACTTGTCCAGCGTGCGCATCAGGCTGCGGCCGCAGAGCACGTTGAGCGGATTGGTGTGGGCGACGAAGGTGCGCACATAGTCGTCCGCCGGGTTGAGGACGATTTCTTCCGGCACGCTGTACTGGATGATCCGGCCGTCCTTCATGATCGCGATGCGGCTGCCGAGTTTGAGGGCTTCATCAAGGTCGTGGCTGACAAAAACGATGGTCTTGCTCAGCTTGCGTTGCAGTTCCAGCAATTCATCCTGCAGACCCTGGCGGATCAGCGGGTCGAGGGCCGAGAACGGTTCGTCCATCAGCAGAATGTCGGCGTCCATCGCCAGCGCGCGGGCGAGGCCGACGCGTTGCTGCATGCCGCCGGAGAGTTCGTCCGGCTTTTTGTTGCGCCACTGGGTCAGGCCGACCAGTTCGAGTTTCTCATCGACCAGTTTCTTGCGTTCCTTCTCCGGTCGACCCTGCATTTCCAGACCGAAACTGATGTTCTCGCGCACCGTCAGCCATGGCATCAGGGCAAACTTCTGGAACACCATCGCAATACGCTTGGTGCGCATCATCTTCAGCTCGGCGGGCGTGCAGGACGCGATGTCGATCTGACGGTTTTCATGCTCGACGAACAGCTTGCCGCGGCTCACGGTGTTGAGGCCGTTGATGCAGCGCAGCAGGCTCGACTTGCCCGAGCCGGAGAGGCCCATCAGCACGCAGATCTCGCCTTTGTTGATGTCCAGCGTGGCTTTTTCCACGCCGACGATCTGACCGGTCTTCTTCAGGATCTCGTTGCGGGTCATGCCCTGATCGAGCAGCTTGAGTGCCTCGCGCGGGTCTTTGGAGAAGATTACGTCAACGTCTTCGAAGCGAATTATGCTCATGCGTCACCCCCTACTTTGGCGTCGGGTTGTTTGCAGATACGGTCGAGCATGATCGCCAGCAGTACGATTGCCAGGCCTGCTTCGAAGCCCAGCGCAATATCAGCAGTGTTCAGTGCGTTGACCACCGGTTTGCCGAGTCCGTCGGCGCCGACCAGTGCCGCGATCACCACCATCGACAGCGACAGCATGATGCACTGGGTGATGCCGGCCGCGATGCTCGGCATGGCGTGCGGCAGTTCGATCCTTGAGAGCAATTGGCGACGCGAGCAGCCGAAGGCCTTGCCGGCGTCCATCAGTTCTTGCGGGACATCACGGATGCCCAGGTAGGTCAGGCGGATCGGCGCCGCGATGGCGAACACCACCGTGGAGATCAGGCCCGGTACCACACCCAGCCCGAAGAGGGTCAGGGTAGGAATGAGGTAAACGAAGGTCGGCACGGTCTGCATCAGATCGAGCACCGGCCGCATCATGGTGTAGAACATCGGTTTGTGCGCGGCGACGATGCCCAGCGGCACGCCGATCAACACGCAGACCAGGGTGGCGAACAGCACCTGGGCGAGGGTTTCCATGGTTTCCTGCCAGTAACCCAGGTTGAGGATCAGCAGGAACGAGGCGACCACGAACGCGGTCAGGCCCCACTTGCGTTGAATCAGATGGGCAATGATGGCAATCAGGCCAATCAGCACCAACGGGTTGAACCAGGTCAGCGCAAACGTCACGCCGTGGATCATCGTTTCCAGTGTCACGGCGATTGCGTCGAAGGTGTTGGCGCCGTGTTGCGTCAACCATTCGACGAAGCCCGCGATGTACTGGCCTAAAGGTATTTTCTGATCAATCAGCATGGTAGTGAACGTCCGCATGCAAGGAAATTAACAGCCCGGGCAGGCACGCCTGCCCGGCATAAGCGGTGCCTTTCAAATCAAGGCGCGAGCTTGGCTTTCACGGCCTCCAGGCCTGGTTTACCGTCAATGGTGGTCACGCCAGCGAGCCAGGTATCGAGCACCTGTGGATTCTTTTTCAGCCAGGCCTTGGCGGCCGCGTCAGGCTTCATCTTGTCGTCGAGGATGTTGCCCATCAGTTCACTTTCCATGTCGACGGTGAACTCCAGGTTTTTCAACAGCTGACCGACGTTGCTGCATTCTTCGGCGTAACCCTTGCGGGTGTTGGTAGCCACAGTGGCTGCGCCGAAATCGGGGCCGAAGAAGTCGTCGCCGCCGGTCAGGTATTGAATCTTGAAGCGCTTGTTCATCGGGTGCGGTGCCCAGCCGAGGAAGACCACGGCGGTGTCGCGCTTCTGCGCCCGGTCGACTTGCGAGAGCATGCCGGCCTCGGAAGATTCGACGATCTTGAAGCCAGCGGTTTTCAGGCCGAAGGCATCCTTGTCGATCATGCTCTGGATCAGCCGGTTGCCGTCGTTGCCCGGCTCGATGCCGTAGATCTTGCCGTCGAGCTCTTTCTTGAATTTGGCAATGTCGGCGAAGTCATGCAGGCCTTTGTCGTACAGGGCTTGCGGCACGGCGAGGGTGTATTTGGCACCCTTGAGGTTGGTGCGCACGGTGTCGACGGTGCCGGCATCGCGATACGGCTTGATGTCGTTCTCCATGGTCGGCATCCAGTTACCGAGAAACACGTCCATGTTCTTGCCGTCGGCCAGCGACTTGTAGGTCACGGGCACGGAGATCATGGTGGTTTTGGTCTTGTAGCCGAGGGCGTTGAGAACAACGGAAGTGGTAGCGGTGGTGGCGGTGATGTCGGTCCAGCCGACATCAGAGAAGTTAACGAGGCTGCACTGTGCCGGTTCTGCGGCTTGCGCCAGTAACGGCAGACTCAGCAGGGCGGCCAACAACAACGACGGGGAACCTTTCATGGATGGACTCCTTGGTGTTTTTTTTGGCAGTGTTCCGACTGTGGACCACCGCACTTATGGGTTGCGGTTGGTGGCGTTTTTGAGACAGCTCTACCGCAGCGCCTTGCAATCGAGTCATCCCGATCATGTACCAGTGAAAATCTGACGCCTACAGGGAGGGTCGTATCCAGTACAGGGATGGTCGCTTCCAGTGTCGGTGACGTCGCTTACAGCTTTTTCTCGCCTCCGATGACCTGCTCAACGGCATAAAAACGGCGTATTTGCGGGGCGAAAACGTAACGACGCTGCTGGACATGACTGCGTCGGTGTCAGACGCCGAGCGCGCCGACAAAAGCCCGATGATGCCGGCATTCGGCGGATCGCAGCTTGAGCGTAGCAGCTCCGCCAGCGGGCGCTTTTGCCGCCCGGACCGGTATTCTCAGGAGCTTCGCAGCAATGGCTATCAGCGTTTTCGACCTGTTCAAAATCGGCATCGGCCCTTCCAGTTCCCACACCGTCGGGCCGATGCGCGCCGCCGCACTGTTCGTCGAGTCGCTGCGCGGCAAGCATCAGCTGGAACAGGTGCGGCGCATCGAGGTGCAGTTGTTCGGATCGCTTTCCGCCACCGGCATCGGTCACGGCAGCGACAACGCAGTGATCATGGGCCTGATGGGCGAGTGGCCGGACGCAATCGACCCGGCGCAGATCGGCCCGCGCATTCAGGCGCTGCGGGAAACCCATACGTTGTTATTGGATGGTCGCCTGTCGGTGCCGTTTGTGTGGGCGCGGGACATGCGCCTGATCGATGAAAACCTGCCATTCCATCCCAACGCCATGACGCTGGTGGCCGAAGGCGAGTTCGGTGAGCTGCACCGTGACACCTACTATTCGGTCGGCGGCGGCTTCGTCGTTGATGAGGCGCAAGCGTCCAGTGGTGTGGTCGATTTGGATCGCACCGAATTGCCCTACGACTTCTCCAGTGCGGTCGAGCTGCTGGAGTTGTGCAAGAAACACAACCTGCGCGTTGCCGAACTGATGATGGCCAACGAAAAGGTCTGGCGCAGCGAAGAAGAGATCCGTGCCGGGCTGATGAAACTGTGGCGGGCGATGCAGGATTGCGTCGAGCAAGGCCTCAAGCACGAAGGCATTCTGCCCGGCGGCCTGAACGTGCGGCGGCGTGCTGCGAAGTTGCACCGCAGCCTGCAAGAGCTGAACAAACCGAACGTCATCGGCTCGACCCTGAGCGCCATGGAGTGGGTCAACCTGTTCGCCCTGGCCGTCAATGAAGAGAATGCGGCCGGCGGGCGCATGGTTACCGCGCCGACCAATGGCGCGGCGGGGATCATCCCGGCGGTGCTGCACTACTTCATGAAATTCAGCGAGGCAGTCACCGACGCCAACGTCGTCGACTATTTCCTCGGCGCGGCGGCAGTCGGCATTTTGTGCAAGAAGAATGCTTCGATTTCTGGGGCCGAGGTCGGTTGTCAGGGCGAGGTCGGTTCGGCCTGCGCCATGGCAGCGGCGGGGCTGGCGGAGATTCTTGGCGCCACCCCTGAACAACTGTGCAATGCGGCGGAAATCGGCCTGGAACACAACCTTGGTCTGACCTGCGACCCGGTCGGTGGTCTGGTGCAGGTGCCGTGCATCGAGCGCAATGCAATCGCGGCAGTGAAAGCCATCAACGCGGCGCAAATGGCCCTGCGCGGCGACGGTCAGCACTTTATCTCGCTGGACCGGGTGATCCGCACCATGCGCGATACCGGCGCCGATATGCATGACAAATATAAAGAAACTTCGCGCGGTGGCTTGGCGGTCAGTGCGGTTGAGTGCTGACCGTGAACCCGTGGCGAGGGGATTTATCCCCGATGGGCTGCGAAGCGGCCCCTTAACCTGCGTTCAAAGTTCTGTCTGATAGACCATGGTGAGAGGTGTTACTACTGCTGCGCAGCCGATCGGGGATAAATCCCCTCGCCACAGGTTGATCTGGCAGAGTGGAGTGCCAGACCAGTCAAAACTGCTCGACAAAAGAACACCCCGATCCAGCCGCGCCACCTTTTGGCGCGTCGCAATCAGACAAGCCTCACTGTCAGTCGTGACTTGTCAGTCGTTACTCGACCGTCCGTCGTCCGTGCTTGCGGTGACACTCTGTGCAAATCCGCTGCAGGCCAGTTCCCACAAGTGCTACCGATCTGCTCACGGGCTGCGCGGCAGGGCTCTCGCGGCATCTGATGGCACTTCGAAATGGCGTGTTCCGAGGTCTCGTATAGACGCGTCGCGAGGTCGTTTTCAGGAGTTATTGAATGGCCGTCCAATTTCAGGCACGGCAATTGCTCTGTCATAACAAAGCCTGCTTTCTCTGTGAGACGCGGGCAATAACAAGAGCCTCCGCCTGAGGCCGCCACCCGCTTTGTGTGAGGAGATACCGCGATGACGTCGTTCAACTCCGGGGCCCAACCCCAGAACCGTGCGCCTCAATCCATCGGCTTTCTGCTGCTGGACAATTTCACGCTGATTTCCCTGGCGTCCGCCGTTGAGCCGCTGCGCATGGCCAATCAGTTGTCCGGTCGCGAGCTGTATCGCTGGAGCACCCTCACCGTCGATGGCGGCCAGGTCTGGGCCAGTGACGGTTTGCAGATCACTCCCGACGCCTCCATGCACAAAGCCCCGCCCCTGGACACGGTGATCGTCTGCGGCGGCATCGGCATTCAACGTACCGTAACCCGTGAACACGTCTCGTGGCTGCAAAGCCAGGCGCGCCAGTCCAAGCGCCTGGGCGCGGTGTGCACCGGCAGTTGGGCGCTGGCCTGCGCCGGTCTGCTCGATGGCTTCGATTGCAGCGTGCATTGGGAATGTCTGGCGGCGATGCAGGAAGCTTTCCCGCGCGTGGCCATGAGCACACGGCTGTTCACCCTCGACCGTAACCGCTTCACCAGTTCCGGCGGTACCGCGCCGCTGGACATGATGCTGCACCTGATCAGCCGCGATCACGGGCGTGAACTGTCGGCAGCGATCTCGGAAATGTTCGTCTACGAGCGCATCCGCAACGAACAGGATCACCAGCGCGTGCCGCTCAAGCACATGCTCGGCACCAACCAGCCGAAGTTGCAGGAAATCGTCGCGCTGATGGAAGCCAATCTGGAAGAGCCGATCGATCTGGATGAGCTGGCGGTGTATGTCGCGGTGTCGCGTCGACAACTGGAGCGGTTGTTCCAGAAATACCTGCACTGCTCGCCGTCACGCTATTACCTGAAGTTGCGCCTGATCCGCGCCCGGCAGCTGCTCAAGCAGACGCCGATGTCGATCATCGAAGTGGCGTCGGTGTGTGGTTTCGTCTCCACGCCGCACTTCTCCAAGTGCTACCGCGAATACTTCGGCATCCCGCCGCGTGACGAGCGCGTGGGCTCCAACACCACCCAGCAGGTAGCGATGCTGCCGCTGCCGCAGGCCATCGTGATGTCGCCGCTGTCGGGGCCGATGTCAGCGCTGAGTCAGGCGCGCAATGAGTCGACGTTTGCCAGCGTAAGGCTGTAAAGCAAAAGATCGCAGCCTCCGGCAGCTCCTACATTTGGAATACGTTCCCCTGTAGGAGCTGCCGAAGGCTGCGATCTTTTGATCTTTTCTCAGGCGCTGTGGGACTGCTGATAATCCGAGAGGGCCGGCAACAACTGCTTGTCGATCGCCTGACGCACCGCCGGCTGAATGCTGGCGCCGCTGGTGTACATGTCCTTGACCATCTTGCGCAGTTCGAATGCACGAACATTATCCAGCCCACGCACCGCGCACTCGCAGGCCTGCTCGGCGGTGGTACCGCTCGGCACCTGAATACCCAAGGCCTTGAGCTGGCCCAACAGATCTTCCTGGTCAATCAAATCGGCGTACATCATTACGCAAATCCTTCTGTGGCAACGGAGGTCTTGGCTCGATTCTGGTGGCCCCGACCGGACGCGGCAAGGGCGTTTTGTCGCGGTGGCCGGGACGACTATGAACAGGTCGTTTTCGGCTAACCGACTGGATGGGCGACTAGGCACACTGGCGCCAGCTCGCTTCACGAAGGTTTGGTCACCCTCGCCTGGCAGCTCCTCAACAGTACCCTCCTCAGCTCCGATCCTGTCACGGCTTGATCGGAGTTTTTTTTACCTGTGATTCAGTTAGTAGCGCGTTGTTTGGACTGACGCTTTCGCGAGCAAGCTCGCTCCCACAGTTGAAATGCATTCCAATGTGGGAGCGAGCCTGCTCGCGAAGGTCGATGACGCGGTCTATCTTTGTAACACCAGAACCCGCGACAACAACTCATCCCGGTCGACATAGCAGCCCTGAAAATGCCGCGCCCCGGTGGCTGGATCAAAGGCATTGCGTGCATGCAGCGTGCGGCGGTTGTCAAAGCACCACAACTCGCCCGGCTTGAGCCGCTGCATCAGCCGAAACCGCGGCTCGCGGGTCATCGCAATAAAGCGCCGATAGGCTCGATACAGCAACGGCATCTGCGCCACCGACGTATCGAACGCCCCGCGCAGAAAGTTGGCCATGCGAATCTCCGCCACCCGGCCCAGCGCATCCACAGCGATGATCGGCGCCAGGCAGCGATAGTCGCTGTGCCGGTCCTTGTTGCGAAATTCCACAGGGATTTCGCACAGGGCCTCAAACAGCTGCGGATCCTCCAGACGCAAGGCGTCGGCGATCGCAAAACCATCGACGAAAATACTCTCGCCACCCTCGGCATCATTGACCAGGCAATGCAGAAATTGCAGCCCCGGTTGCAGCTCGCGAGTCGGCAGATCCGTGTGCAATGGCAGGTTGAAGGCGGTGTAGGCGTTGCTGTCGGCGTCGGCTTTGGATTGCACATTGAACAGCACGCCGAAATTGCTTTCGCGAATGAAGGAAATCCGCTGCGCGATGAGCTTCAGCGAGCCCGGCTCGGTGGGCACGCCGCGCACTTGGGTCAGGCCGATGTCGCGCACGGCGAGCAACCATTGCAGCAGCGCGGCGTTGTCGTTCATCAGCGCGATGTAGTCGAACACCGGCAACTGCAGATCGCTGTGCCACAAATGGGGCTGCGGTTTGCCGGCCAGGCGTTCGGCGCGGGATTCATCGTCATAGGCATGTGCGCGCAACCAGCCCGGATCGAAGCGGCTGAGGTGACCGTCCTGCCAGTCGATGCGCAGGCAGCCATCGCTGTCGATGCGCGTGGCCAGCGGTCGCAAATCCTCGGCGGCATCGACGCTCTCGAAAACCTGCTCGCGAGTGACGCTGTAGACACATTGATCACACGGGCAATTGTCGCGCAGCCATACGTGGTGAAACGGGCTGACACGACCGTCAGCCCATTCGATGACAACGCGATCCGCCAGACCCTGCACGCCACCGAGCGCGCTGATCAACGGATAAGTACGAAAATCGGCAACAGCGACGGCGGTGTTCATGGCGGCTCCTTGACAGTGGGGATTTACCGAGCGGGTGGCAGCGCGATCACGCGGCCGATGTAAGCGGGAGCGGGCAGGTCGGTCTGATCCGCGACGATGGCTTGCAGGCGATGCAACGTATCGGGGCTGAACGGCGCCGAGCGCGGGCCGGCGAGGTCGACGTGCAAAAGCATCTGTTCGTTGCCGGCCAGCGCTTGCTCATCGCCGATTTTGTGCAGGCTGTGGTAGAGGTGCAGGCGCTTGTTGTCGTGGCCGATGATTTGCGTGCGCACTTCGACCTCGGTGTCGAGCTTCACTTCGTGCAGATAATTGAGGTGCAGCTCAAGGGTGAACAGCGAGTGGCCGCTGGCCTCGCGGTTGCTGCTGTCCATGCCGAGGCGGTCCATCAGCGCATCGGTGGCGTAGCTGAAGATCAGCAGGTAGAAGGCGTCGCGCAGGTGGCCGTTGTAGTCGACCCAGTCGGGGATGATGGTGGTTTGGTAGGTGGTGAGTGTGGGCATGATTGGGTTCCGGCAGGTGGCGGGTCGTTAGGATCAAGAGCAACCCCCTCACCCCAACCCTCTCCCCCAAGGGGGCGAGGGGGAAAGGGAGCAGATCGGGGGCCTTTCAAAACTCGAGTTCGGCTCGATAGATCAGGTCGGTGCAGCTCGCATAAACACCGCGGTCGGTCCCCTCTACCTCTGGGAGAGGGCTAGGGTGAGGGCAGCGGTCTGAAGCGGAACCATCACTCGCTGAAACTCATCCCATGCTTCTCTTTGGTGGTCTTCACCGCTTCAAGCACCGCCAGCAAACAATCATCACGATAGCGCTCCAGCGCCGAAATGCTGTGCCGGCCGAGCTGATCAGTGGTGCCATCGACCACATCATCAATCAACTTGTCGGTCAGCTCCGGTGCTGGCAGATATGTCCACGGCAACTGCAACGCCGGACCGAATTGCGACATGAAGTGGCGCATGCCGGCATCGCCGCCGGCCAGGGTGTAGGTCAGGAACGTGCCCATGAACGACCAGCGCAGACCAGCGCCAAAACGGATTGCATCGTCGATCTCGCCGGTCGTCGCCACACCGTCGTTGACCAGGTGCAACGCCTCGCGCCACAGCGCTTCAAGCAAGCGATCGGCGATGAACCCCGGCACTTCTTTGCGCACATGCAACGGGCGCATGCCGAGGGATTGGTAGACTTGCATCGCCGCTTGCACCGCCTCCGGCGCGGTGTTTCTGCCGCCGACCACTTCCACCAGCGGCAACAGATAAACCGGGTTGAACGGATGCCCGACCACGCAGCGTTCAGGGTGCATCGAACTCTCATAGAACTCGCTGGGCAAAAGGCCTGAAGTGCTGGAGCCGATCAGCGCATCGGGCTTGGCGGCGGCGCTGATCTTGCTGTGCAGATCGAGCTTCAGTTCCAGCCGTTCCGGGGCGCTTTCCTGGATGAAATCGGCGTCACGCACGCACTCCTCGATGGTGGCGACAAAGCGCAGACGATCCTGCGAAGCGCCCGGCGCCAGGCCGTTCTTCTCCAGCGCACCCCAGGCATTGGCCACGCGTTGGCGCAATGCCGCCTCGGCGCCGGGCGCCGGGTCCCAAGCCACCACGTCGAGGCCGTGGGCGAGGGCGCGGGCGACCCAGCCACTGCCGATGACACCGCTGCCGAGAGCGGCGAAGGTTTTGATTTCGGTGATAAAGCGCATGACGATTTCCTGAGAGAGTTCGGTGATCCCTGTGGAAACTCTGTTCTCGTGGCGAGGGGATTTATCCCCGATCGGCTGCGAAGCAGTCGTAAAACCTGTGCTCTCGGTCTATCTGATGCCCCGGGTTGTCAGGTTTTGGGGCGGCTTCGCCACCCATCGGGGATAAATCCCCTCACCACAAAATTTATGTTCACAGGGAGATAAGGTGAGGTTCAGCCGCGCTGGGTCAGGCCCATTTTTTTGCGACCTTCGGCCGGCGTCAGCACGCGGGCACCGAGGCGGCTGAGGATTTCCGTGGCGCGTTCGACCAGTTGGCCATTGGTCGCCAGCACGCCTTTGTCCAGCCACAGGTTGTCTTCGAGGCCTACCCGCACGTTGCCGCCCAGCAGCACCGCTTGCGCCGCCATCGGCATCTGCATGCGGCCGATGCCGAAGCCGGCCCACACCGCGTCGGCGGGCAGGTTGTCGACCATGGCTTTCATCGTGGTGGTGTCGGCCGGCGCGCCCCACGGGATGCCCAGACACAGCTGGAACAACGGGTTGTCGAGCAAGCCTTCCTTGATCATCTGCTTGGCGAACCACAGATGCCCGGTGTCGAAAATCTCCAGTTCGGCCTTCACCCCCAGCTCGGTGATGCGCTTGGCGCCGGCGCGCAGTTGCGCCGGGGTGGAGACGTAAATGGTGTCGCCGTCGCCGAAGTTCAGCGTGCCGCAATCGAGGGTGCAGATTTCCGGCAGCAGTTCTTCAACGTGGGCGAGACGGGTCAGCGGACCGACCAGATCGGTGTTCGGGCCGAACTCCATCGGCTTCTCGCCAGGGCCGATTTCCAGGTCGCCGCCCATCCCGGCGGTGAGGTTGACGATGATGTCGACGTCCGCCTCGCGGATGCGCTCCATCACTTCGCGGTACAGCGCCACGTCACGGCTGAACTTGCCGGTCTGCGGGTCGCGCACATGGCAGTGCACGACGGTGGCGCCGGCCTTGGCCGCTTCCACCGCGGCAGCGGCAATCTGTTTCGGGGTGACCGGCACGTGTGGACTTTTGGCGGTCGTGTCGCCAGCACCGGTGAGTGCGCAGGTGATGATGACGTCGTGGTTCATGATGCGTTTCCTTCAGGCGTGATGGGTCTGTCCGCAGCCCGTGGCGGGGCTGCGAAGCGTGTTTCAGTGGCCTCTCCCATCTGGGAGAGGGAGGTTCAATAAAGAGTTATTTGCTGGTCAGCTGGAGGTTTTCAGCAGCCGGTTTGCCATCGAAAGTCGTCACACCTTCAAGCCAGCGCTGTTTGTCTTCGGGGTGATCCTTGAGCCACTGCTTGGCCGATTCGAAGGCATCTTTATGATCGAGCAACGGCTGCATCATCCGGCTCTCGGATTCGGCGGTGAAGGTCAGGTTGGCCAGCAGGCGGCCGATGTTCGGGCATTGCTCGGCGTATTTCGGCGCGGTGACCGTCCACACCGTGGCCATGCCTTCGTTCGGGCCGAGGGCGTCTTCGCTGCCGGTCAGATAGGTCATCTGAATGTTGACGTTCATCGGGTGCGGCGCCCAGCCGAAGAACACCACGGCTTCCTTGCGCCGTACGGCGCGGTCAACGGCGGCGAGCATGCCGGCCTCGCTCGATTCGACCAGTTGGAATTTGCCCAGACCAAACTGGTTCTTGGCGATCATCGCTTTGATCTGCGTGTTGGCGCCCGAGCCTGGCTCGATGCCGTAGATCTTGCCGCCCAATTCCTTCTCGAATTTGGCGATGTCGGCGAAGGTTTTCAGGCCCTTGTCAGCCAGATAGGTCGGCACGGCGAGGGTGGCGCGGGCATCTTTCAGGCTCGGTGCTTCGAGCACTTTGACCTGATTGGCCTCGACGAATGGCGTGATGGTCTGGGTCATCAGCGGGTTCCAGTAGCCGAGGAACAGGTCCAGGCGCTGATCGCGGATCCCGGCGAAGATGATTTGCTGCGAGGCGCTGGTCTGTTTGGTGCTGTAGCCGAGGCCGTCGAGCAGGACCTGGGTCATGGCACTGGTGGCGATCACGTCAGTCCAGTTGACCACGCCCATGCGTACGTTCTTGCAGGAGGCCGGTTCGGCCGCCATCACGCCGGTGCTGAAGAAAGCGGTACCGCTGAGTGCAAGAACGCAGCTGCTGATCAGTCGTTTCATGTCGGGTTCCTCGGCAGTTCGATTATTGTGGTTTCCGGCATCTGCGCGCCGGTGAGGCCAAGTTACGCAGCTATGCACCCGTGAAAGCGCACTGCGGCGACTGGCATTTGCACTGTAGCGACCTGCACGCTTGAACGCCGCCGATAATCGGCGTATCAACGAGCCACGCGACCCGCCAACCGAGTGCGCCCATGTCCCAGGATTTCTACTTTTTGCTGATGCCGGGGTTCTCCGCCATCGGCTTTATTTCCGCGATCGAACCGTTGCGCGTGGCCAACCGCTTTCGCGGCGAGTTGTACCGCTGGCATGTGCTCAGCGCCGATGGCGGCGCGGTATTGGCGAGCAACGGCATGTCGGTCAACGCCGATGCGGCGTTGGAGCCGCTGAAGAAAGGTGCGACCTTGCTGGTGGTGGCCGGCTTCGAACCGCTGAAGTTCATCACGCCGACGCTGGAGCACTGGTTGCGCAGGCTGGACAACGAAGGCGTAACCCTCGGCGCCATCGACACCGGCAGCTTCGTCCTCGCCGAAGCGGGCCTGCTCGATGGCCATCGCCTGACCCTGCACTGGGAGGCGATCGATGCGTTCAAGGAGTCTTATCCACAGCTCAGCGTCACCCAAGAACTGTTTGAGATCGACCGCCGGCGGATCACCTCGGCGGGAGGTACGGCCTCGATTGATCTGATGCTCGACCTGATCGCCCAGGCCCACGGCCCGCAACTGGCGATTCAGGTCAGCGAGCAGTTTGTGCTCGGGCGCATCCGCCCGCGCAAGGATCACCAGCGCATGGAAGTCGCCACGCGTTACGGGATCAACAACAAGAAACTGGTGCAGGTGATCGGCGAAATGGAACAGCACAGCGAACCGCCGCTGACCACGTTGCAACTGGCCGAGTCGATCAAGGTGACCCGGCGGCAACTGGAGAGGTTGTTCCGGCTGCACCTGAACGATACGCCGAGCAACTTCTATCTGCGGTTGAGGCTGGAAAAGGCCCGGCAACTGTTGCGCCAGACTGACATGAGCGTGCTCGAAGTCAGCATTGCCTGCGGTTTTGAATCACCGTCGTATTTCACCCGCAGCTATCGCGCGCGTTTCGCCCGCTGCCCCCGTGAAGACCGGCGTACCGCGCAGGCGTGAATGGGCTTGCATGAAAGCAATGTGGGAGCGAGCCTGCTCGCGAAAGCGGTCTGTCATCCAACACTGATGTTGCCTGACACATTGCATTCGCGAGCAGGCTCGCTCCCACATTAATTTTCGGCGTCTGAGAG
>NZ_JASCPT010000074.1:0-27980 GCF_029959775.1 Pseudomonas sp. PS01270
GCGAGCTTGCTCGCGAAGGCGTCCTGGCAGATGACTTTTGCTGCAATGACACACCGCATTCGCGAGCAAGCTCGCTCCCACAGGGATAACAGTGGCCGTCTGGTATTGGGACAAGCCGCATGGGCGAAAAGTCGTTACTATAAGCGCCAATTTGCCTGCCTTGCCATGGACACCATGACCGAGAACGACTATCTGATCGCCTGGGGCCTTTACGCCTTTGCCGCCGTGGGCTGCCTGCTGGTATGGATGCGCCTGACCACCTGGATGTGGCGCTGGCTGCGCGAGCCGCTGCGTGTGCTGATGGCGGTGTTGCTGTTCAGCCCGACCATCGTCGATCCGGTGAAAGCCAAAGTGGCACCGGCCATCGCCATCACCGCCCTGGACATGCTGTTCAAGGTCGGCAACAACGCCTGGCGCGCGGTTTCCGATCTGTTCATGTACGGCATGATCGCCTTCGGGGTGTATCTGGTTTTTGTCTTGATCCGCCTGCCGATCGAGCGTGCCTCGACAGCCCGGCGTGAACGCGCCGAGGCCGCCAAGGCCGCCGCCCGTGCCGAGGAGCGCGACGACGATCAGCCATTCGGTGGCGCCGGTGACGACCGCTACGGCCGCCCGCCAGTACCGAACAATCCGCAGCGTATGCGGGTCGAGCCGCGTCTGTAACCCGAGAGTCCGCACATGTGTGAATTATTGGGCATGAGTGCCAACGTGCCGACCGACATCGTGTTCAGCTTCACCGGCCTGATGCAGCGCGGCGGCCGCACCGGACCGCACCGCGACGGCTGGGGCATTGCCTTCTACGAAGGGCGCGGCTTGCGTCTGTTTCAGGACCCGGCGGCGAGCAGCGAGTCGGAAGTGGCCAATCTGGTGCAGCGTTATCCGATCAAGAGCGAAGTGGTCATCGGCCACATCCGCCAGGCCAATGTCGGCAAGGTCTGCCTGTCCAACACCCACCCGTTCGTCCGCGAACTGTGGGGGCGCAACTGGTGCTTCGCGCACAACGGCCAGCTCGCCGACTTCACTCCGATCAAGAGTTTCTACCGCCCGGTCGGCGATACCGACAGCGAAGCGGCATTCTGCGACCTGCTCAACCGGGTACGCGCAGCCTTCCCCGAACCGGTGGATATCGAAGTGCTGCTGCCGGATCTGGTCGCGGCTTGCGCTGAATATCGCAGTAAGGGCGTGTTCAATTGCCTGCTCAGCGACGGCGACTGGCTGTTCTGTTACTGCTCGACCAAACTCGCTCAGATCACCCGCCGCGCACCGTTCGGCCCGGCGCGGCTCAAGGATGTCGATGTGATCGTCGATTTCCAGGCCGAAACCACGCCCAACGACGTGGTCACGGTGATTGCCACCGAGCCTTTGACCGAAAACGAAACCTGGACCCGCTACGAACCGGGCCAATGGAGCCTGTGGCGACGCGGCGAATGCGTCAGCCAGGGCAAGACCGAATAAGGATTTGCACCCATGTTGCTCAGTTATCTACGGCTGGTGTTGTTTGCGGCGGGCCTGTTGATCGGTGTCCAGGTGCCGGGGTTCATCAACGATTACGCGCAACGTGTCGAAGCGCACCTGATCGAAGCGCAGACCGGTCTGCGTGGTTTCCAGGGCACGGCGGATCAGTTTTTCAAAGGCGATATGCAGGCGCTGGTCGCACATTACCGGGCCAGCGAAGACCCGATTTTCCGCAGCGATGCCGACAGCCTGAACACCTTGCTCACCCGCCAGGTCGCGCTGGACAAGCAATTCCAGGCGATGCAAGGCCCGTGGTATGTGCGCTTCCTGCAAGTGGTGCTGGCCGCCGATCCGGATATTCGCAAGGAAACCTGGAACGGTTACAGCTATCAGATCCTGCTGACGCCCGAGGCGATGATCTGGGGCATGAGCGGCGCATTGCTGCTGTCGTTCGGCATCGAATGCCTGTTCCGCCTGATCGACTGGGTCGTCCTCGGCGGCCGCCGCCTGCGCCAGAGCCGACCGATCGAAGATCGCGACGTCCGCGGTTTGTAAAACCTGCTCAATCCCCTCTCGCAACAGAGGCCTTATGGCATGGGGGATTCTGTGGCGAGTGGGCTCTGTGGTGAATGGGCTATGGGGGAGTGGGTTCTGTGGTGAATGAGTTCTGTGGCGAGGGGATTTATCCCCGTTGGGCTGCGCAGCAGCCCCAAAACCTGCAAATGCGGTACCTCTGAAAGACCGCGTTGGCCGCAATCACGACTGCTGCGCAGCCGAGCGGGGATAAATCCCCTCGCCACTAATCATCCAGTGAGGGTGATGCAGTCCTTGCCGACCTTGTGCGCATACCCCGCTAGCACCTGCTGACACAACGTCACAATCTCCTCGACCCACTCAACCCCGACCCGCCACGACACCACCACCGGCAGATTCGCCGGCCGCTGCTCGATGTCGAGCAAGATCAATTCGCCACGCGCCAGTTCCTCGGCCACCAGCACCGGCGGCAGCGCGCCGATACCGAAGCCATCGCGCAACAACCGGGTGATCGCTGACACCGAATTCACGCAATTCAAGCGTGGCGCCATGACGCCGTTGGCCTGCATCAGGGCGACGATATCCTGATGCGGTCGTGAGTTTTTCGAGTAGGTGATGATCCGCTCCTGCGCCAGTTCGGCGAGGTCGGCGTAGTCGCGGTTGTAGATCGAATTGCTGGCGACGATCCAGCCCAGCGGATGGCTGGCCAACTCTAGGCTGCGCACGCTTTCGTGGCGGATCAGATCGGTTTGCAACACCAGATCGAGAAAGCCCTTTTGCAGCTGATCGCAGATGTTCAGCGCGGTATCTGCGACCAACTCGATCTCCACCCGTGGATACAGATCGGTCATCTGCGCCACCAGCGGGCTGAGCCATGTATGAATCACCGTGTCCATCACGCCGATCCGCACCCGGCCGACCTTGCTCGAACGGGTCTCGATCGACTGCTTCAGCGCCGCCATGGTGTCGAGCATCTGCTCGGCATAGTCGAGCACTTTCAGGCCTTCCGGGGTCAGGCTGACGCCGCGTGAGTCGCGCAGAAACAGCTTCACGCCGAGCTCGCCTTCGAGCACCGCAATGCGGCTGGAAATCGACGCCTGGGTGGTGAACAGCTTGTCGGCGGTCAGGCGAAAACTCTTCAGGCGCGCGACCCAGACAAAGGTCTCGAGAAACTTCAGATTCATGGACAAGGCTCGGCTGACAAATTTTTCTTATGCCTAAGGCGGGTTTTTATTCGTTGGACGGCGCAGGGCAGGGCGACGAAAAATCGGCGCATCCGGTTCCCACGATAGGCGTCGTCGGAGCTTCGAACAAGACCAATAAAAGCCCTGCGGAGATTTGCCATGAGTGCTCCCGACACCCTCCCGTTATCCAAGCCAGTGACGCGCCCCGGGCCGTTCGACTGGTATCGCAACATCAACCAGCAGGAGCGCCGCACGTTCTGGAGCTGCAAGATCGGCTACGGTCTGGACGGCATGGACACGCAGATGCTCAGCTTCGTTGTGCCGACGCTGATCGCGATGTGGGGCATCACCACTGGCGAAGCGGGGCTGATTCACACCAGCACCCTCATTGCCTCGGCCATCGGCGGTTGGGTCGCCGGGATCCTCTCCGACCGCATCGGCCGCGTGCGCACCCTGCAACTGACAGTGCTGTGGTTCGCCTTCTTCACCTTCCTCTGCGGCTTCGCGCAAAACTACGAACAATTGCTGATCGCGCGCACCCTGATGGGCTTCGGTTTCGGCGGTGAATGGACCGCCGGCGCGGTGCTGATCGGTGAAGTGATCCGCGCCAAGGATCGCGGCAAAGCGGTGGGCATGGTGCAATCCGGCTGGGCGCTGGGCTGGGGCCTGACGGCGATTCTGTACGCGTTGCTGTTCTCGGTGCTGCCAGCGGAAGACGCCTGGCGCGCGCTGTTCATCCTTGGCATCGTGCCGGCGATATTCGTGATTTTTGTCCGTCGCCTGGTAAAAGATCCGGAAATCTATCGCGAAGCCAAAGCAGCACAAACACCAGAGAACCCGGCGAAGTTCTACGAGATCTTTGCCCCCGGCATGCTCTTCACCACGTTTCGCGCTTCCTTGCTGACCACCGGTGCGCTGGGCGGTTACTACGCGATCACCTCCTGGCTGCCGACTTTCCTCAAGAACGAACGTGGCTTGAGCGTGCTCGGCACCGGCGGTTATCTGGCGATGGTGATCGTCGGTTCCTACGTCGGCTATGTGATCAGCGCGTATCTGACCGACCTGCTCGGGCGGAAAAAGAATTTCATCTTGTTCGCGGTCGGCTCGTTCACCATCGTTCTGCTCTACACGCAGATGCCGGTCAGCAACGGCGTGATGCTGTGGCTGGGCTTTCCGCTGGGCTTCTTCGCTTCGGGGATTTTCAGCGGCATGGGCGCGTTTCTGACTGAATTGTTCCCCACGCGGATTCGCGGCTCGGGTCAGGGTTTCTGCTACAACATCGGCCGCGCACTGGCGGCGTTGTTTCCGCTGCTGATCGGCCTGCTCAGCCAGAAAGTGCCATTGAGCATGGGCATCGGCGCCTTCGCGGCGGTGTCTTACGGCGTGGTGATTCTGGCGGCGCTGAGCCTGCCGGAAACCCGTGGCAAGCAACTCGACGCGCAGTAACTGATACCCTGCGCAGAAGTCTCCTACAGATAAAAAGACCAGCAGCTACAGGAGTGTTCACCGTGAGCCGCCTGCTATTGAATTGCGACATTGGCGAGAGCTTCGGCAGCTGGACCATGGGTCTGGACGCCGAGGTCATGCCCTTCATCGATTGCGCCAACATCGCCTGCGGTTTCCATGCTGGCGACCCGAGCATCATGCGCAAAACCGTGGCGCTGGCCCTCGAACACGGCGTGCAGATTGGCGCGCACCCGGCCTATCAGGATCTGGTCGGATTCGGCCGGCGCTCCATGGCCTATTCCGCGCAAGAGCTGCAGGACATCCTGCATTACCAGATCGGTGCCCTCGACGGCATCTGCAAGGCGCAGGGCGGACGTGTGAGTTACGTCAAACCCCACGGCGCGATGTACAACGACATGATGGCCAACCCGGCGCAATTGCGCGCGGTAGTGCAGGCCGTGGCCGCGTATGACCGCAGCCTGCCGCTGATGTTGATGGCGACCCGAGACAACGCTGCGGCGCAGCAGATCGGCGATGAATACGGCGTAACTCTTTGGTTTGAAGCGTTCGCCGATCGTGCCTATGACAGTGGCGGCCGGCTGGTCTCACGGCAACTGCCGGGCGCCGTGCATCACGATGCCGAAAAAATCATCGAGCAAGCGCTGACCATCGCCCGTGGCGGCGAACTCAGCGCCAGCGATGGCAGCGCCTTGATCCTGCGCGCCAATACATTGTGTGTACACGGCGACAACGCCAGTTCCGTGGCCGCCGTGCGGCGTATTCGTCAGGCCTTGCAGCAGTCGAGTGCGTCATGAATCCACGGGTTGAAGTGGTGGCGCTGGATTGCCTGATGCTGCGTCTGTTCGATGACATCGCCGAAGCCAACATGCCGTGGATGCTCGCCGCCAGCGAGCGCTTGCGCACGGCGTTTGGTGCACAACTGATCGATCTGGTGCCGTCCTACACGACGTTGATGGTGCATTACGATCTGACGCTGTTGAGTCCTGCTCAGGCGCGTGACTTGATCGCCGAAGCGCTGGTCGATCTGGCGCCGAATGCGCGAAGCGCTGGGCAGTGCCACGTCTTGCCGGTCTGGTACGACTTGAGTGTCGGCCCGGAACTGAGCCTGTTGGCCGAACGCAGCGGGCTGGCGGTGAAGGAGGTGATTCGTCGCCACAGCGCACGGGAATATCAGGTGTTCGCCCTTGGCTTTGCGCCGGGTTTTGCCTTCATGGGCCTGGTCGAAGAAATGCTCGCCGCGCCGCGCTTGAACACACCGCGCAAGAAAGTCGCGGCCGGCAGCGTCGGTATCGCCGAGCGGCAGACCGCAGCGTATCCGGTGGTCTCACCCGGTGGCTGGAACCTGATCGGGCGCACCCCGGCAAAACTCTTCGATCGCCATCGCGACGGCTACAGCCTGATGCAACCCGGCGACACGGTGCGCTTCGAAGCGGTCGACCACGCCGAATTCATACGCTTGGGCGGCGACGACACTCCACTGGAGGCGTTGCCATGAGTCGATTGACGATCGAAGCCAGCACGCCGCTGTGCCTGTTGCAGGACGCCGGGCGGTTTGGCGTGCGACATCTGGGCGTGACCCAGGGCGGCGCGGCGGATTGGTGTTCCATGAGCTGGGCCAATTGGCTATTGGGCAATGAACTGGATGCGGCGGTAGTTGAAATCACCCTCGGCGGGTTTGCCGTGGTGGCTGAAGAGAATTGCCTGTTGGCGCTGGCGGGAGCGGATCTCGGCGCGCAGATCGACGGCCAACCGCTGGCGCCGTGGCGCAGTTTCCGGTTGGCGAAAGGGCAGACATTGCGGATTAGCCAACCCTTGCTCGGCGCCCGGGCTTATCTGGCCGCGCCCGGTGGGTTTGCTGCGCCCAAGGTACTGGGCAGCAGTGCCACGGTACTGCGAGAAGAATTGGGCGGACTTGATGGCATGGGCCTTCCGCTCGCCAAAGGGGCGGCGCTCGGTTACAGCGGCGAAGCGTCAGCGGTGCGCGAAATGCCTTCGGCGCTGCGGCCGGATTTCAAAACGCATGCGCCTTTGGACTTGGTGCTCGGAGCTCAGATCGGCCAGTTCAGCGGGCAGAGCCTGTTCGATGTGTTCAACAGAACCTGGACCATCGACAGTCGCGCCGACCGCATGGGCATCCGCCTGCTCGGCGCGCCGCTGCAATATCAGGGTGCGCCGATGATTTCAGAGGGCATTCCCTTGGGCGCTGTGCAGGTACCGCCGGACGGACAGCCGATTGTGTTGCTCAATGATCGCCAGACCATTGGCGGATACCCGCGCATGGGCGCGTTGACGCCGCTGTCGTTGGCGCGATTGGCGCAATGCCTGCCGGGAGCGAAGGTGAAATTGAGGCCGGTAGTGCAGGACGTCGCGCACCGCGAGCATGTCGAGTATTTGCAGCGCTTTAAAGATCGCTAAAAGCTTCGCGAGCAGGCTCGCTCCCACAGGTAAAAGCATTCCAATGTGGGAGCGAGCCTGCTCGTGAAGGCGTTCGTCGGGTTAACGATTATTTGGAAAGAAACCGCATCCCTTCCTCAAGCCCGCGCAACGTCAGCGGATACATCTGATCTTCGATCAGATCGCGGACGATGTTGGTCGACGAGGTATAGCCCCACGTGTCCTTCGGATACGGGTTGATCCAGATGAGCTTCTTGTATTTCTCCATGAAGCGCTGCATCCACACGTAACCCGGCTCTTCGTTCCAGTGCTCGACGCTGCCGCCAGCCTGGGTGATTTCGTAGGGCGCCATCGCGGCGTCACCGATAAAGATCACTTTGTAGTCGGCGCCGTACTTGTGCAGCAGATCCTGAGTCGAAGTGCGTTCGGAAGTGCGGCGCATGTTGTTCTTCCACACTGATTCATAAATGAAGTTGTGAAAGTAGAAGTACTCCAGGTGCTTGAACTCGGTCTTGCAGGCCGAGAACAATTCCTCACAGATCTTCACGTGCGCGTCCATCGAGCCGCCGATGTCGAACAACAGCAGCAGCTTCACCGTGTTGCGCCGTTCCGGGCGCATCTGGATGTTCAGCAGGCCGGCGTCCTTGGCGGTGTGGTCGATGGTGCCGTCGATGTCGAGTTCTTCCGCCGCACCCTGGCGAGCGAACTTGCGCAGACGACGCAGGGCGACCTTGATATTGCGTGTGCCCAGTTCCACCGAATCGTCGAGGTTCTTGTACTCGCGCTGATCCCAGACCTTGACCGCTTTGCCCTGACGCTTGCCGGCGTCGCCAACCCGGATGCCTTCAGGGTTGAAACCGCCGGAGCCGAACGGGCTGGTGCCGCCGGTGCCGATCCATTTGTTGCCGCCGGCGTGGCGTTCCTTCTGTTCTTCCAGACGCTTCTTGAACTCTTCGATGAGCTTGTCCAGCCCACCGAGGGACTGGATCTGCGCGCGTTCTTCGTCGCTCAGCGAGCGCTCGAATTCCTTGCGCAGCCAGTCCTCGGGAATCAGCGCCTGCAAGTGATCGTCGAGTTTCTCCAGGCCATTGAAGTAGGCGCCGAACGCGCGGTCGAACTTGTCGAAATGGCGTTCGTCCTTCACCAGGATCGCCCGCGACAAGTAATAGAACTCGTCCATGTCGGCGAAGGTCACGCGCTGTTTCAGCGCGTTGATCAGGTCGAGCAGCTCGCGCACCGACACCGGTACCTTGGCTGCACGCATTTCGTTGAACAGGTTGAGCAACATGGCAGCAGCCTCTTAGCGGGTGCCGCGCCGGCTCATGAACGCCAGGCGCTCAAGCAGTTGCACGTCCTGTTCGTTTTTCACCAGTGCGCCTGCCAGCGGCGGAATGGCTTTGGTCGGATCGCGCTCGCGCAGCACCGCTTCGCCGATATTGTCGGCCATCAGCAGTTTCAGCCAGTCGACCAGCTCGGATGTCGAAGGCTTTTTCTTCAGGCCCGGTACCTTGCGCACGTCGAAGAACACATCGAGCGCTTCGCTGACCAGGTCCTTTTTGATGTCCGGGTAGTGCACGTCGACGATTTTCTGCAGGGTAGTGCGGTCGGGGAAAGCGATGTAGTGGAAGAAGCAGCGGCGCAGGAAGGCGTCCGGCAGCTCTTTCTCGTTGTTGGATGTAATGATGATGATCGGGCGCTTCTTGGCCTTGATGGTCTCGTCGATCTCGTAAACGTAGAACTCCATCTTGTCGAGTTCTTGCAACAGGTCGTTGGGGAACTCGATGTCGGCCTTGTCGATTTCGTCGATCAGCAGAATCACCCGCTCCTCGGACTCGAAGGCTTCCCAGAGCTTGCCTTTCTTCAAGTAGTTGCGCACGTCGTGGACTTTTTCATTGCCCAGCTGCGAGTCGCGCAAACGGCTGACCGCGTCGTACTCGTACAGACCCTGATGGGCCTTGGTGGTGGACTTGATGTGCCAGGTGATCAGCTTGGCACCGAACGACTCGGCCAGTTGCTCGGCGAGCATGGTCTTGCCGGTGCCCGGCTCACCCTTGACCAGCAGCGGCCGTTCCAGGGTGATGGCGGCGTTGACCGCCAGCTTCAGGTCATCGGTGGCGACGTAGGCCTGGGTGCCTTCGAACTTCATCTGCAAATCCTCGAACGGTAACGCTGACCTTACGGGCAGGGCGGGGCGAAATAATCGGATAGCCCGACTATAACGCGCACGCCGGTCGACTGTGAACGCAGACGGCTTATTCAGTCTCTGAATGGAGCGTCACATGTTGACTCAGTCTCGGCGGATGGCCAGCATTCCGGTATCGCCGATTTGGCGATAGCCTTTCTGGCTCGGTTAGTAAAAAGGCAGAAAATCGATGTTACCCATGAAACGGCCGCGTCTGCGATCTGCGCACGTCCTGCCGGATTTCAGGTTGGCGCTGACATTTATCAATGGTCAGGAACTGACAGTTGATTTGGGGACGGATATTCATACTTATCCAGGTTTGCGGCCACTGCTTGATCGCGAAGTCTTTGCGACTGCCGCAGTCGGGGACGAGGGTTGGATCGTTGAATGGATTGAACCCGACGTACAGATCGGTGCAGACACCTTGTATATGGATGCGCTAGCGCAAAATGCCCAGGATGAGAACACGCGCATTTTTATCGATTGGCGCGCCCGTACCGGACTTTCTCTCAATGATGCGGCCGAAGCGCTCGGTGTGAGCGCTCGCAGCATCAGCCGTTACAGCAATGGGCGTGAAGCAGTGCCACGTTCTTTGGCGTTGGCCTGTCTGGGCTGGGATTCGCTGCAACAGCGTTCATCGATAGCGGCCGAAGACACAGGTCGATATGTCGTCAACCGCAAAAATTAACCCTCATCTGGCTTCGGCCGTTCGTACCGCGCATTGAATGCCTGGATGAAGCCATTGCGCAAAATCTGCAAAAACGCTTCGAAGGCGTTGACGTTCTGCTGGTGAACATTGCCGCTGAGTTCAACGCGGGTGGCGAACTGGTTTTTGTTCTGGTTTTTCAGCACGGTCTCGGTGCCGCCGACCAGCGCTTCCCAGATTGAGCGGAACAGGCCTTTGTTCTTGTTTTCGACGTCTTGCTGCCAGTTGAATACATCGACGTCGCGCAGCAGGGGTTTGATGTAGCCGGTGAGTCGGGCTTTCTCTGCCTTGGCTTCGATAACCACATCGCCGTGGCCGGCGTTGAAATCGAATTTGCCGTAGGCGGCGGCGAAGTCGTTCATGCGTTTGAGCTCGATGTCACGGGCGCGCAGGCGGAATTCGAAGTCTTCGAAGTTGCTCAGTGGATCGAAGGTGGCGGTGGTTTCCAATGGCGCGTGGCCCAGCAGCAACGCCTTGCCTTCAAAGCGCGCGTCGCGTTTGCCTTCCTTGTCGACCACATTGGTCAGGTTGTAGATGCTGGCGTTGACGTTGCTGGCATTCATGTTCACCGGCGGCTTGGAATTGAAATTGCGGAAGGTGATACGGCCGTCGTTGATCTGCACCTCATCGAGGGTGATCGGCAGTAGCTTGCCCAACTGCTCACGCCAGTCGGTGCCCTGACCGGTTTGCGAGTTCTGCTTGTTGGGGCCGCCGTCGACGAAGTTGATTTCGGGGTTGAGAAATTGCACCTGCGCGACCACGGCATGGTCGTACCAGAGCGAATGCCAGCTCACCGACAGGTCGATCAACGGCGCATCGACGAACGGCACCGGGACCTTGCCATCGACCTTGACGATCTTCAGGCCATTGATTTTGTAGGCGCCGCGCCATAGCGCGAGATCGACATCGGTGATCTGTCCACGGTAATCGCCCATGTCCGCGAGCTTGTCATTGAGGTAGTCGCGTACCAGATAGGGCAGGGCGAAATGCAGGGCGACCAGCAGCACCACGACACCCGCCAGGGTCCAGAGCGGCCAGCTGTAACGACGTTTCATGCCATTGTTCCTTCAAGAGTGTGGCTTGACGATTCAAAGCGATTGACTCCGCGCGTTTGCAGACGTTCGACCCGACTGGACTGTGATCGGCAACGGGCTTACCTTGGAAGGCTGAATTCAACGCTGCATAAGGACCCAGCCATGAGCCGTATTTACGCTGACAACGCCCACTCCATCGGTAATACGCCGCTGGTCCAGATCAACCGCATCGCGCCGCGCGGGGTCACCATCCTGGCCAAGATCGAGGGGCGCAACCCCGGTTACTCGGTCAAATGCCGAATCGGCGCCAACATGATCTGGGACGCCGAAAGCAGCGGCAGACTCAAGCCGGGCATGACCATTGTCGAGCCGACTTCCGGTAACACCGGTATCGGTCTGGCCTTCGTTGCCGCTGCGCGTGGTTACAAGTTGATGCTGACCATGCCAGCGTCGATGAGCATCGAGCGCCGCAAGGTTCTGAAAGCCTTGGGCGCGGAACTGGTGTTGACCGAGCCGGCCCAGGGCATGAAGGGCGCCATCGAGAGAGCCGCGGAAATCGTCGCCAGCGATGCCGATAAATATTTCATGCCGGCGCAATTCGATAACCCGGCCAACCCGGCGATTCACGAAAAGACCACCGGCCCGGAAATCTGGAACGACACCGACGGCGCCGTGGATGTGCTGGTGGCTGGCGTAGGTACCGGCGGAACCATTACCGGTGTCTCGCGGTATATCAAGAACACCGCCGGTAAACCGATTCTGTCGGTGGCCGTCGAGCCGGCATCTTCGCCCGTCATCACCCAGGCTCTGGCCGGTGCCGAAATCAAGCCGAGCCCGCACAAGATTCAGGGCATTGGCGCCGGTTTTGTACCGAAGAATCTTGATCTGTCGATGGTCGATCGCGTCGAGCAGGTGACCGATGAAGAATCCAAGGCCATGGCTCTGCGCCTGATGCAGGAAGAGGGGATTTTGTGCGGCATTTCCTGCGGTGCTGCCATGGCGGTGGCGGTGCGTCTGGCGGAGAAACCAGAGATGCAGGGCAAAACCATCGTCGTGGTGCTGCCGGATTCGGGTGAGCGTTATCTGTCGAGCATGCTGTTCAGTGACCTGTTTACCGAGCAGGAGAACCAGCAGTAATCCGGTTGATTCAGGTCAGCCAGGGTTCAGGCGCTGCATGTTAATAAAGGCTTTGTTGCGTAATGCTTAACACTGAATCTTGTGTCAGGCGGGTTTTTCCCGGAGCCGGTAGTGTTTATCATGGCCGGCTGCCATGCCGGGAAAAGGGCATTGCGCAGCGTTGTCTTTATTCAAGGAGTCGTTGATGACCGTTTCGTTTGCCGCCAAGGCGTTTGTGCTGTTGCTGTTTTTGGGCAGCACGCTCTATGTGCATTTGCGCGGCAAGGCGCGTTTGCCGGTATTGCGCCAATTCGTCAACCACTCCGCACTGTTCGCTCCGTACAACGCGTTGATGTACCTGTTTTCCGCAGTGCCATCCAGACCGTATCTGGATCGCAGCAAGTTTCCGGAGCTGGATGTACTGCGCGACAACTGGGAAACCATTCGCGACGAAGCCATGCACTTGTTCGACGAAGGCTACATTCGCGCTGCCGAAAAGAATAACGATGCCGGTTTCGGTTCGTTTTTCAAGAAGGGCTGGAAGCGTTTCTATCTGAAGTGGTACGACAAACCGCTGCCATCGGCCGAAGCCCTGTGCCCGAAAACCGTGGCGCTGGTCAGTGCCATACCCAACGTAAAGGGCGCGATGTTCGCGCTGCTGCCGGGCGGCAGTCACCTCAATCCGCACCGTGACCCGTTCGCCGGCTCCCTGCGTTATCACCTCGGCCTGTCGACACCCAACTCCGACGATTGCCGGATCTTCGTCGACGGTCAGGTCTATGCCTGGCGCGACGGCGATGACGTGATGTTCGACGAGACTTACGTGCACTGGGTCAAGAATGAAACCGCTCAGACTCGAGTGATTCTGTTCTGTGACATCGAACGCCCGCTGAGCAACCGCCTGATGACCGGGATCAACCGCTTCATCAGCGGCTGGCTCGGCCGCGCCACCGCGCCGCAGAATCTGGACGACGAACGCGTTGGCGGCATCAACCAGGCCTATGCCTGGAGCAAGAACTTCAGCGACCGTTTCAGCGGCGTGGTCAAGCAGTGGAAGCGCCGCCATCCCAAGGCCTACAGGGTAATGCGCCCGGTGCTGGCGGTGCTTGTGCTGACGTTGCTGGGGTATTGGTTGTTTGGTTGAGGCTGGAACAGACAATAGAAAACCGCTCTTCGGGAGCGGTTTTTTATTGATGGGTTCAAGGACGGCCGGCGAGCAGGTTGGGCTCGGTCACGTCGGTTCCGTTTTCAAGGACCTGCAGAAAACGGCGCTGATTCGCGGATAACTCCAGTCGATCAAGCTTTTCCACCGGCTCGCGCAATTCCTTCTTGCTTGGGGATTTTCTTACGACTTTGCGCATACTCCCTCCCTCGCTGGTCAATAAATGAACAGATGTCACGATACTTTACTCTCCACTGGTAGAACAAGGCGACCTTGCACATCAAATGTGAAGCCGAGTTGTTGATAAACCGGAATGGCTCCCGGCATAGGTTCCTGAACTTCGATGACTTGGCTGCCAATAATTCGGGCGAATTCGTCGATGGCGAGCAATGCCAAAGCGGCTATTCGGTTTTTCAGCGGGTGAGCCTTTCCGGGTTTGCCCTCCAGTCGCACGATGCGAATCCGCTGGCGGCTATTGTTGGGATTTGCGAAGCATAGCCCGCAGAGCTCTTGTTCAAACCAGATTGCGATATCCAGAGACAGAGGTTCTCGAGCTTTCCAGACGACGACGTCTTCCCACGAGAAAATCGGGTCGTCCCAAGACTGATAAACTGCGAGTGCTTCAGCATCAATAGGCTCAAAGCGGACTTCAGACATGTCGGCTCCCGAAATGCATCGCATCTGCGCAGTCGCAACACCCGCCCGCTTCCTCGCCTCCGACCGATAAATTTGATACCGCAAATACGTCCGTTCCCTTGGCATATGATCTCTTGCATTCCATGTCTCCTGACAATCCGTTGCCACGCCAATCACCCTAACCACCCGGCGCCAGACTGTCGCTACCGGCCCTTTGCCCAAGTCATTGCAATCTTTGTCCCGGGCTGGTTATAGTCAGTCCGCCTGAGCGCCATGCTCACGCCTTCATTTCCTCAATAAAGATCAGCATTCATGCCTGCATCCCTCATCAACGCGGTAGTCGATTCAGCGGTCAACGCTGGCGTCGTGCCGTGCGGGAATCGGCAGCCTGTGCAGATCAGTCATTACCCTCCACCTGTCAGTAGCACGCCGGTGTGCGCAGTCGTATCGCCGCCGGGCGTTGGTGTGCGGGGTTGATCGGCAGCTTCTGCTGACCCCTGCGCCCGCCAGAACAACCTACTGAATTTCAGCTTCGGCTGAGTTGGCTTCTTGCCTGACTACAGGTGGTATTCATGTTTGTCCTTTCGAAACAATCCGCGCTCGCGGCGACGTCCACGAGCCTGTTCGTTCTGCTGTGGAGCAGCGGGGCGATTTTCTCCAAATGGGGCCTGGCCCATGCTTCGCCCTTTGCCTTTCTGCTGATTCGCTTCGCCATCGCCCTGTGCGGGCTGGTCTTGCTGGCGCCGCTGCTGAGATTGAAGCTGCCCGAGGGCGGCAAGCCGATGCTGTTTGCGATCGCCACGGGATTGGTGTTGCTCGGGGCCTATCAGATCTTTTATCTGCTGGCGCTGGACTGCAAAGTCACGCCGGGGGTGATGGCCACTCTGATGGGCGTTCAGCCGATCCTTACCGTGGTCTTGATGGAACGGCAGCGTTCGGCGAGCCGCCTGTTCGGCCTGGCGCTGGGCCTGGCCGGGCTGGTCATGGTGGTTTACCAGGGCATCGGTCTGGCCGGAATGTCCTGGGCCGGCATGCTGTTCGGTTTGCTGGCGCTGGCGAGCATGACGCTCGGCTCGATCATGCAAAAACGCATCACCGACAATCCGCTCGGCACGCTGCCAGTGCAGTACCTGGCCGGCCTGTTGCTGTGCGCGATTTTCGTACCGTTCCAGCCGTTTCACTTCGAACACAGCGCAGGCTTCATTGTCCCGGTGTTATGGATGGGGCTGGTGGTTTCAGTGCTGGCGACGCTGTTGCTGTATCGACTGATCGCGCGGGGCAATCTGGTGAATGTCACCAGCCTGTTCTATCTGGTGCCGGCGGTGACGGCGGTGATGGATTACCTGATTTTCGGCAATCGGCTGGCGGCGTTGAGCGTGTTGGGAATGCTGCTGATTATTGTCGGGTTGGTATTTGTGTTCCGTAAAACCGGATAGCCGATAGGCAGGTGGCGCTTGTTGCGCCGCCTTTCGCGAGCAGGCTCGCTCCCACATTGGAATGTATTTTTCAGTGGGAGCGAGCCTGCTCGCGAATAACTGCGACACATACCCTCTAACGGGCTGGCACCTTCGCAGGCTTGACCACCGCCGGCTTCAACACCAGCCACAACGCTGCCGCAATCAGCACCCCGCCATAAATGTGCGCCATCGACAATGGCTCATCCAGCAGCAACGCCCCCCACAACACGCCGAACGGCGGGATCATGAAGGTCACGGTCATCGATTTCACCGGGCCGATCGAGCTGAGCAGGCGGAAGTAGATGATGTAGGCAAACGCCGTGCAACCCAGGCCCAGGCCGAGCAGTGACAGCCAGACCTGCCAGCCGCCCCAGCTGACCGGCGGCGCGGTGATGGTGCTGTAGGCGAACAGCGGCAGCAAAAACAACGTCGCCCCGAGCATGCTGCCCAGTGCCGACAAACGGCTGTCCAGCCCACCGGCCTGATCCAGCCAGCGCCGTGCAAGGAATCCGGCAAAGCCGTAGCAAGTGGTCGCCAGCAGGCAGGCGACCGCGCCCATCAGCAATTGCAGATCGAAGGCCACGGGACCGGCGCGTGTCAGCACGCCGACGCCGAACAGGCCGAGGAACACGCCGCTGAGCTTGGCCGCTGTGAGTTTTTCGCCGAAAAACAGGCCGCCAATCAGCACGCCCATCAGTGGCGTGGTGGCATTGAAGATCGCCGAGTAGCCGGCCGGCAATACTTGCGCCGCCACCGAATACAGCGTCGCCGGAATCCCCGAGTTGATTACGCCCAGCAGCATCACGGTCTTCAGCTTGCCCTTGAAATCCCAGCTGATGCGCATCAGCCCAAGGATCACCAGCAGCCCGGCAGCCGCGATCGACACGCGAAAGAACCCGGTCGGGATCGTGCCGATCACCGGGGCAATGATGCGCATGAACAGAAAACTCGCGCCCCAGATAGCGGCCAGCGACAACATACGGAAAATATCGACAGGGCTCACGGCGGGCTCCTTCCTTGATCGGGACGAGAGTGTTGCCGAGCGTCCGGATCATGGCAACCGCTATTCGGGCTTTTAATTCTGCCTTGGGATTAACCTGCGCGAGAAACACCGTCAACGGTCAGCGCTGTATCGGTTTTGGCAGAAATTGCGCTTTTCCTGCGAGCGCTTCCGTGACTAAGCTCAGACCAACCGAATTCCCGCCGAGGTTTCATTTATGTCGCAGCAATGGCCAGCCACCGAGATCGCCCGGATGATCCTCGCCGGCTTCGACGATTACCGCGAGCATTTCCGCCGCATCACCGACGGCGCGCGCGAGCGCTTCGAACAGGCGCGCTGGCAGGAGGCGCAGGTCGCCTCGGCGGCGCGGATCAGTCTGTACGAAGAAAAGGTTGGCGAAACCGTTGCTCGCCTGCGCGAGTATTTCAATGACGAAACACTGATGGACGTCAGCTGCTGGCCGCTGGTGAAAAGCGCCTACATCAGTGTGATTGACCTGCGCTTCGACGATGAGCTGTCCGAAACCTGGTACAACTCGATTTTCTGCGGGCTGTTCAGCCACGACCTGATCAGCGACGGCTGCATGTTCATCCACACCACGCGCCCGAGCCTGCGCCGCGCCCGCGCCGCGCAAACCCGTACGTACAAGCCGCAGGGCCAACTGTCCGGGATGCTCGCCAGCATCTTCGCCGACTACCGCTTCAGCGAAGATTACGCCGATCTGCCTGGCGACCTGCTGCGGCTCGAAGCACAACTGCGCGAGAATCTGCCGGACTGGGTGTGCAAGGACCCGGAGCTGAGTGTCGAGCTATTTTCCTCGGTGCTCTACCGCAACAAGGGCGCGTATCTGGTCGGGCGCATTTACACCCGCGATGAGCAATGGCCGTTGGTGATTCCGCTGTTGCACCGCGAAGGTCGGGGCATTCAGATCGATGCGTTGATCACCGACGAAGCCGATGTGTCGATAATCTTCTCTTTCACCCGTTCGTATTTCATGGTCGATGTACCGGTGCCGGCGGAGTTCATCGGTTTTCTGCGACGCATTCTGCCGGGCAAGCACATCGCCGAGCTGTACACCTCGATCGGCTTCTACAAGCACGGCAAGTCGGAGTTCTACCGCGCGCTGATCAATCACCTGGCCAACACCGACGATCAGTTCATCATGGCCCCGGGCGTGCGCGGCATGGTCATGAGCGTGTTTACCCTGCCGGGTTTCAACACCGTATTCAAAATCATCAAGGACCGCTTTTCGCCGTCGAAAAACGTCGACCGCGCCACGGTGATCGAAAAGTATCGGCTGGTGAAAAGCGTCGATCGGGTCGGGCGCATGGCCGATACCCAGGAATTTGCCGACTTTCGTTTTCCGCTGAGCAAGTTCGATCCGGCGTGTCTGGAGGAACTGCTAGAGGTCGCGCCGTCGACGGTTTCGGTCGAAGGCGAAACCGTGCTGATCCGCCACTGCTGGACCGAGCGGCGGATGACTCCGCTCAACCTGTATCTGGAAAACGCCAACGACGCGCAAGTGCGCGAAGCGCTGGAAGATTACGGTCTGGCGATCAAGCAATTGGCGGCGGCGAATATTTTTCCCGGCGACATGCTGCTGAAAAACTTCGGCGTCACCCGTCACGGGCGCGTGGTGTTTTACGACTACGACGAAATCTGCTTCCTGACCGAAGCCAACTTCCGCCACATCCCGCAACCGCGCACGCCGGAGGACGAAATGGCCTCCGAGCCGTGGTACTCGATTGGCCCGCTGGATGTATTCCCCGAGGAGTTTCCGCCGTTCCTGTTCGCCGATGCCGGGCAGCGGAAATTGTTCGATCAATTGCATGGCGAGTTGTACAACGCCGATTACTGGAAGGGCTTGCAGGAGGCGATTCGGGCGGGGAAGGTCATCGATGTCTTCCCATACCGGCGCAAGGGCCGCGATAACGAATAAATCCCCCTGAATACATTGTGGCGAGGGGATTTATCCCCGATGGGGTGCGAAGCACCCCCAAAACCATTCAACTAAGACGCTTCAGATCGACGTTGATATCCAGTCGGCGACTGCTGCGCAGCCGATCGGGGATAAATCCCCTCGCCACAAGAGCACCTCACAGTCGTGTTCGGTGCCGCAAATCTGCGACAATCCGCCCCCTGCATAAATAGACGACCGAATTGCCTACCCGATGACCGACGAATCGCCCTCCATCGACAAACTGCTGAAAAACCTCGATCACGCCATGCTCGCCGACCGTCACCGGCTGCGGCGGCAGTTGCTTGAACTGCGCAAGAAACCCGACGAGGCCAAACTGGCCCAGTGGGTGACGCGCATGCAGGCATCCTGTGATCAGGTACTGGCGCGTCGCGCGAGCCTGCCGGTGATTCGTTACGACGACAGTTTGCCGATCGCGGCCAAGCGCGACGAAATCAAAAAGGCCCTGGAGCAACATCAGGTGCTGATCATCGCTGGCGAAACCGGTTCGGGCAAAACCACCCAGTTGCCGAAAATCTGCCTTGAAATCGGTCGTGGCCAGCACGGTCTGATCGGCCATACCCAGCCGCGTCGGATCGCCGCGCGCAGTGTCGCCAGTCGCGTCGCCGAAGAACTCGGCACGCCGCTTGGAGCGCTGGTCGGCTATCAGGTGCGCTTTGAGGATCAAAGCGATGCCAACACCCTGATCAAACTGATGACCGACGGCATTCTGCTGGCGGAAACCCAGAACGACCGTTATCTGGAACGCTACGACACGATCATCGTCGACGAAGCCCACGAACGCAGCCTCAACATCGACTTCCTCCTCGGCTATCTGAAAACCCTGCTGCCACGCCGTCCCGACCTCAAGGTCATCATTACTTCGGCGACCATCGATCTGGAGCGCTTCTCCAAGCACTTCGATGACGCGCCGATCGTCGAAGTATCGGGCCGTACCTTCCCGGTGGAAACCTGGTATCGACCGCTGACGCTGGAGCAGGACGAGGAGGGCAACCGGGTCGAGGATGACCTGACCGTCGATCAGGCGATTCTCGCCACCCTCGACGAAATCGCCGCCTACGAGCGCAGCGAACGGCGCAGTCCCGGTGACGTACTGGTGTTTTTGCCCGGCGAGCGCGAGATTCGCGATGCTGCCGACATGCTGCGCAAGGCCCAGCTCAAGCACACTGAAATCCTGCCGCTGTACGCGCGCCTGTCGCCGGCTGAACAGCAGCGGATTTTCCAGTCGCATCCGGGCCGCCGCGTGGTGCTGGCGACCAACGTCGCTGAGACTTCGCTGACCGTACCGGGCATTCGCTATGTGATCGACAGCGGCACCGCGCGCATCAGTCGTTACAGCTATCGGGCCAAGGTTCAGCGCTTGCCGATCGAAGCGATTTCCCAGGCCAGCGCCAATCAGCGTAAAGGTCGTTGCGGGCGGGTCGAGCCGGGTATCTGCGTGCGTTTGTACAGCGAAGAGGACTTCCTTGGGCGCCCGGAATTTACCGATCCGGAAATTCTGCGCACCAACCTCGCCGCCGTGATCCTGCAGATGCTCCATCTGCGCCTCGGTGAAATCACCGCGTTCCCGTTTATCGAACCGCCGGACGGCAAGGCAATCAGCGACGGTTTCAACTTGCTGCAAGAACTGTCGGCGGTGGATCGCAACAGTCAGCTGACGCCGCTCGGTCGCCAGTTGGCGCGGTTGCCGGTCGACCCACGCATGGGCCGCATGCTCCTGGAAGCGGCCAGGCTTGGCAGTCTGCAGGAAGTGCTGATCGTCGCCAGCGCCATGTCGATTCAGGACCCGCGCGAGCGTCCACCGGAGCGTCAGCAAGCGGCGGATCAGGCCCATGCGCAATGGAAGGATCCGGATTCGGACTTCGCCGGGCTGGTCAATCTTTGGCGTGGTTTCGAAGAGCAACGTCAGGCGCTGACCGCCAATCCGCTGCGCAACTGGTGCCGGAAGAATTTCCTCAATTACCTGCGCTTGCGCGAGTGGCGTGACTCTCATCGCCAGTTGAGCCTGATCTGCCGCGACATGCAGCTGAGCCTGAACAAAGAGCCGGCGGATTATCCGAAGCTGCACAAAGCGGTGCTGGTCGGCTTGCTCAGCCAGATCGGCCAGAAAACCGAAGACGGCGATTACCTCGGCGCGCGGCAGCGGCGCTTCTGGATTCATCCGTCGTCGGGCATCGGCAAGAAGCGCCCGCAGTGGCTGATGACCGCCGAACTGGTGGAAACCACCAAGCTTTACGCGCGCATGGTCGCCAAGATCGACGCCGACTGGATCGAACCGCTGGCCGGGCACCTGATCAAGAAAAACCACTTCGAACCGCACTGGGAAAAGAAGCGCGGCCAGGTCGTCGCCTACGAGCAGATCACCCTGTTCGGCCTGATCGTCGTCGGTCGTCGTCCGGTGCATTACGGCCCGGTCGATCCGGTGGTATCCCGTGAGCTGTTTATCCGCGAAGGCCTGGTGCGCGGCGAGATTCAGTCGCGGGCCAAGTGCCTGAGCGCCAATCAGAAACTGCTCGAACAGCTCGACGAACTGGAAGCCAAGGCTCGCCGTCGCGACATTCTCGCCGACGAAGAAACCCTCTACGCCTTCTACGATGCGCGTCTGCCGGCGGAGATCCACCAGACCGCGACCTTCGACAGTTGGTACAAGGTCAACAGCCAGAAAGATCCGCAGCTGTTGATCATGCGCGAAGAAGACGTGTTGGCCCGCGAGGCCAGCGAAGTCACCGCCCGCGATTACCCGGACACCCTGCACATCGGCGATCTGGAACTGGCGCTGACTTATCATTTCGAACCCAATCACCCGCGTGACGGCGTGACCTTGCGCGTGCCGGCGCCGCTGCTGCCGATGCTGCCGCCGGAGCGTCTGGAATGGTTGGTACCGGGCCTGATCGAGGCCAAGTGCATTGCTCTGGTGCGCAACCTGCCGAAAGCCCTGCGCAAGAACTTCGTGCCGGTGCCGGACTTCATCAAGGCCGCGTTGCAGCGCATGACTTTCGCCGAAGGTTCGCTGCCGCAAGCGCTCGGTCGCGAGCTGCTGCGCATGACCGGCGCGCGGGTCAGCGATGAAGCGTGGGCGGAAGCGGCGCAGCAGGTTGAGAGCCATCTGCGCATGAACCTGGAAATCGTCGATGGCCAGGGCAAGTTCCTTGGCGAAGGCCGCGATCTGGCTGAGTTGACTGCACGCTTCGCCGAAGCCAGCCAGGCCGCGCTGGCGGTGCCGCAGAGTGCGAAAAGTCAGCAACCGGTCGAGGCAAAAGTCTTTGCCCCGGTAGCAGAAAAGACCCAGCAGAAGATCGCCGGGCTGTCGATGACGGTGTACCCGGCGCTGGTGGAAGAGGGCGGCGCGGTCAAGGAAGGGCGCTTCTCGACTCCGGCCGAAGCCGAGTTCCAGCATCGTCGCGCCTTGCAGCGCTTGCTGATGCAGCAACTGGCCGAGCCGGCGAAATTCTTGCGGGGCAAGTTGCCCGGGCAGACTGAACTGGGCTTGCTTTATCGTGAGCTGGGCCGGGTCGATGCGTTGGTCGAAGACATTCTGCTGGCCAGCCTCGACAGCTGCATTCTCGAAGGCGAAGACCCGTTGCCCCGGGATGGCGCCGGATTGGCGGCACTGGCCGAGCGCAAACGCGGCAACTGGACCGAGCACGCCGAGCGTGTCGCGCGGCTGACGCTGGAAATCCTCAAGATCTGGCACGGTCTGCAAAAACGCTTCAAGGGCAAGATCGACCTGGCGCAAGCAGTGGCACTCAACGACATCAAGCAGCAGATCGGCAATCTGGTCTATCCGGGTTTCGTCCGCGAAACGCCGATGCAGTGGCTCAAGGAGTTGCCGCGTTACCTGAAAGCGGTCGAGCAACGTTTCGAGAAACTCGGTGCGCAGGTGCAGAAGGATCGGGTCTGGAGCGGCGAACTCGCTGGCCTGTGGGCGCAATACCAGACCCGCGCGGCCAAGCATGCGCAGGAAGGCAAGCGCGATCCGCAGTTGGAGTTGTACCGCTGGTGGCTGGAGGAATACCGCGTGTCGCTGTTCGCGCAACAGTTGGGCACCAAAGTGCCGATCTCGGACAAGCGCCTGAGCAAACAGTGGAGCCAGGTCGAGCCCTGACCTGCCGCCATACACAATCCCTCTGTGGAAGCGGTCTTTGTGGCGAGGGGATTTATCCCCGTTGGGTGGCGAAGCCGCCCCAAAACCTGCAACCTCGGTTCATTGATCGTTCCCAAGCTCTGCGTGGGAATGCCTCTGGGGACGCTCCGCGTCCAGTGACGCGGAGCGTCACGGGCTGCATTCCCACGCGGAGCGTGGGAACGATCATCAAAAGATCGCAGCCTTCGGCAGCTCCTGCAGGGATCGAGTTGAGCAGGAGAAAGGCGCCAAAACTCTGGGTTTATGGCAAACTTCGCCACCATAATCCGCCGTTTCGCGACCCAGAGCCTTCGGCCGTGTCGCGCTGCGGAATAAAACGATGCCAGGTTTGCGTCCCCCGGATGGGAATAGACCCTTTGCGTGTTGGTACGACGGTTCCAGCACTTTCTGCCTGAACAGATTAGAGAAACGACCATGCATAATGTCGTCATCAGCGGCACCGGCCTGTACACACCGGCCAACAGCATCTCCAACGAAGAGCTGGTGCAGTCTTTCAATACCTACGTCGCCCAGTTCAACGCCGATAACGCCGAGGCCATTGCCAGCGGTGAAGTCCAGGCCCTGACCGAATCCAGCGCCGCGTTCATCGAAAAGGCCTCGGGCATCAAGAGCCGCTTTGTCATGGACAAGGACGGCATCCTCGATCCGCAACGCATGGCCCCGCGCCTGCCCGAGCGTTCCAACGATGAATGGTCGGTGCTCTGCCAGATGGCCGTTGGCGCTGCCGAACAAGCCCTGCAACGAGCCGGCAAAACCGCCGCCGACATCGACGGCGTGATCGTCGCCTGCTCCAACCTGCAACGCGCTTACCCGGCCATCGCCATCGAAGTCCAGGAAGCGCTGGGCATTGAAGGTTTCGGTTTCGACATGAACGTGGCGTGTTCTTCCGCCACCTTCGGCATCCAGGCCGCCGCCAACAGCGTGCAACTGGGCCAGGCGCGGGCGATCCTGATGGTCAACCCGGAGGTCTGCACCGGGCACCTGAACTTCCGTGATCGCGACAGCCACTTCATCTTCGGCGATGCCGCGACTGCGGTGATCATCGAACGCGCGGATCTGGCGACCTCCGAGTACCAGTTCGACGTGGTCAGCACCAAATTGCTGACCAAGTTCTCCAACAACATTCGCAACAACTTCGGCTTCCTCAACCGAGCGGCGGAAGAGGGCATCGGTGCCCCCGACAAGCTGTTCGTGCAGGAAGGCCGCAAGGTGTTCAAGGATGTCTGCCCGATGGTCGCCGAGCTGATTGGCGAGCACCTGGAAGAGAACCAGCTCAACGTCGGCGACGTGAAGCGTTTCTGGCTGCACCAGGCCAACCTGAGCATGAACCACCTGATCGTGCGCAAGCTGCTCGGCCGCGAAGCTACCGAAGAAGAAGCGCCGGTGATTCTCGACAGCTACGCCAACACCAGCTCGGCCGGTTCGGTCATCGCTTTCCACAAATACCAGGATGATCTGGCCTCGGGTTCGCTGGCGGTGCTCAGCTCCTTCGGTGCCGGTTACTCGATTGGTAGCGTGTTGCTGCGCAAGCGCTGAAACAGGTTAATTTCCCCTTAATCGCGTCGATCTTTCCTACATCCGAAGCGATTGAAACGCTGTAATTTTTCGGACGTCGCGGCAGGTCAACACCTGCCGCGTTCATTTTCGAAGTCCGGACAAGGGGATTGATGGATGGCGGCTGACGACACCCAACTGCTCACGCGCCTGCTGGCGGGTGAGCAAAAGGCTTTCAAGGAACTGGTCACCACATATCAGAGCGCCATGCGCGCGGTGGCTTACGCGATTGTCGGCCAGCGTCATGTCGAGGAAGTGGTGCAGGATGCCTGGCTGTCGGTGGTGCGCCATCTGGCCAGTTTCGAAGGCCGTTCCAGCCTCAAGACCTGGTTGCTGACCATCACCGCCAATTCGGCCAAGAGTCGCTACAAGCTCAATCGCCGGGAAGTCCTGCTCGACGACCTGCCATCACCTCACGGCACCATCGGTGACGATCGATTTTCCTCGAGCGACGGTCACTGGCTGGTCGCGCCATTTGCCTGGCATCAGGACACCCCAGAGGCGCTGCTCACCGAAAACGAACTGCGCGAATGCCTCGAACACACGTTGCTGAGTCTGTCCGAGTTGCAGAGCAGTGTCCTGCTGTTGCGCGAGCGCCAGGGCCTGGAGCTGGAAGAGATCTGTAATCTTCTGGAGATCTCGCTCTCCAATGTCCGCGTGCTGCTGCACCGGGCACGCTTGAAGGTCTTCGCGACCGTGGAACATTTTGAGGAGACAGGAGAATGTTGACCTGCAAGGAGCAAGTGGCACGATCCAGCGATTATCTCGATGGCCAACTGAGCTTTCGCGAGACGCTGATGGTGCGTCATCACCTGTTGTTCTGCCGCAACTGCCGGCGCTTCATGCGGCAGATGCGCGTGATGCAGGCAACCCTGAAGGCGCTGCCGGAAAAACCGGACGAGAACGTCGATGCCTTGGCCGAACGCTTGGCCGAGCAACGACGGAGAGACAACCCCCTGTAGGAGCTGTCGAGTGAAACGAGGCTGCGATCTTTTGATCTTGTTTTCAGGATCAAGATCAAAAGATCGCAGCCTTCGGCAGCTCCTACAGGGGGTTTTTGCATCCTGCAGAAATAACCCGGTGCGGGTGAAACGAACGGATGATGGGGATCGTCCCGCCCGCACCGGGCTATTACTTTGTTAGAACTTCGCTTCAGCATCCAGCTGCAGGGTGTTGGCATCTGCATCGCGCTGGCTGCGGCTGGCGAAGTCGGCCTTGGTCAGGAAGTACGTGGCGCCGACGGCGAAGTTCTTGTCGATGTCGTAACCGACCTTGAACTTGTGCCCGCGCGAACCGGTGGTGCCGTTGGCAAAGTCGGAGTCGGTGAAGGCGCCGACCACGGCGTTGCGCTGCACGTCGCGATAGTTGTAGTCGAGGTTAAAGCCGAACACTTTCGACTTGGCGCCGAGCAACCATGCGGTGTCCTGATCGGTCACGGCATCGTTGTTCTTCACGTACTGGCCGTAGAACGACAGCGGCATTGGCAGGCCGCCGATGTCGATCTGGCTGAACCCTTCATACAGACGGAATTCGTTGTCGGCCGAGTTGCCGTTGACTGCCAGCGCGCACGGCGTCGAGGTGCCGGTGCAGCGGCTGTCATCGTCATTCTGGTAAGCGTAGACGCTGCCGCCGACGGTCATCTTCAGGTTGTCAGTGATGTTGAAACGGCTGCCCAACTGGCCAGCGGTCAGGCGCAGGTCGTGGCGGAATTGCACGCCGTCGCCGTCAACGTTGTCCTTGAGGTTGTAGTTACCCAGGCTGCCGAACAGTTCGGCGCTGCCGCCCAGTGGGTATTTGTAGGTAACGGCCAGACCTTCCGGGTTGATGTCGCTGTCCCAGATCACGTCGCCCATGCTTACCCATGGTTGCAGCATCTTGCCGCCGATCACGTGCAGGTTCTTGATCTGATCCGGGTGATAGTCGATGTAGCCGAGGTCGAGCCAGATCTGCTTCTTGTCGAAGTAGTTGTCCTGATCCTGGTTGGTCGAGCGCGCGTCGTCACCGCCGCCGGTGGCGATACGGATGCCGGTGTCGACTTGCGGGTTGATCTCGGTATAGGCGCCCAGACGCGCACGGATACGCTGGCGATCCTTGTCGCGGCCGCCGTTGTTCGGCTCGCCGTCGATCTTGATGGTTTCCTGACGGATACGGACGTCGCCCTTGAACTGGGTCTTGGCCGCCCAGGCCAGTTTCTGATCGAACAGGCTCTGTTCGTTGGTCTTCTTCGCGACCGCCGCCACTTGTTCGTTGGTTTCCTGCTGCGCCTGTTGGGCGATTTGCTGAGCCTTCTGATCCTTGGCCAGTTCTGTTTGCAGCTCGATGTACTGCGCCTGGGAAATCGACCCGTTGGCCTTGAGCATGTCGAGCAGTTTGGCGTCGACTGCAGCACTGGCCGGAACGCTCATGGCCAGCAACAAGCCGCCGCACAGGGCCGCTGCAGTTTTCGTGGAAGCAAGACGCATAGCAATCTCCGAAGATGAAGGGGATGGCTGAACCATCCTGGGCACAACCGGCCTGAAGGCCGGAAAACTGTGTCCGGGTTAGAACCCGGCGCTCTAAAAACAGGCGCCAGTATCGCGATGGTTTATGACAGAGCGGTGGCACAGTGATGGCAGGTTGATGACGATGCGGATCAGGCGTGAACTATCGAGTTAGAGCGCTGTCGGCCGATTGAGCGTGTGCAACGGGGTCGCGATCAGCGATACTCGCCGGGCTTTGTCGCCAAGCTGTGGAGTGCCAGTGAATGCCGTTGCAACGCCTGCAAGACCTGTCAGAAATCGCCCCGGCAAGCTGGGATGCGCTGGTGCCGGACAACCAGCCGTTCCTGCGTCACGCCTTCCTCAGCGCGCTGGAAGACAGCGGCAGTGTCGGCTCGCATACAGGCTGGCAGCCGGAGCATTTGCTGCACATCGAAGATGATCGACTGATCGCCGCACTGCCCAGTTATCGCAAGTGGCATTCCTACGGCGAGTACGTCTTCGATCACGGCTGGGCCGACGCCTGCGCGCGTGCCGGCATCGATTACTACCCCAAGCTTTTAACGGCTGTGCCATTCAGTCCGGTGAGCGGCCCGCGCCTGCTGGCGGCCAGTGTCGAAGACGGTTTTGAACTGCTCAAGAGCCTGCCCGGCTACCTGGAAATCGAAGGGCTTTCCAGCGCGCACATCAATTTCACTGACCCGTTCACCGACGCGGCGATGGCCGAACAACCGGGCTGGCTGCAACGCATTGGCTGTCAGTATCACTGGCAGAATCGCGGTTACCGCGACTTTCAGGATTTTCTCGACGCCCTCAGCTCTCGCAAGCGCAAGCAGATGCGCAAGGAACGCGAGCAGGTGGCGGGGCAGGGCTTTGAGTTCGAGTGGTTGGAGGGGCGTGAGCTGGGCGAGGCGCAGTGGGATTTCGTGTACGCCTGCTATGCCAACACCTACGCGGTGCGGCGTCAGGCGCCATATCTGACGCGCGAGTTCTTCAGCCTGCTGGCCGAACGCATGCCCGAAGCGATTCGCGTGGTCTTGGCCAAACAGGGCTCCCGGCCGGTGGCGATGGCGTTCAGTCTGGTCGGTGGCGACAGTTTCTACGGGCGTTATTGGGGCTGCCTGGCCGAGTTTGATCGGCTGCATTTCGAGACGTGTTTTTATCAGGGCATGGATTACGCGATCGCCCATGGCATCCAGCGTTTCGATGCCGGGGCGCAGGGCGAGCACAAATTGATTCGCGGGTTTGAACCGGTGATCACCCATTCCTGGCACTACCTGCGCCATCCGGGGCTGAAAACGGCGGTGAAGGATTTCCTCCAGCAAGAGCGCGCCGGGGTTCTGGCCTATGCCGAAGAGGCCCGGACAGCGTTGCCCTATCGCCAAACCTAGTTCCAGATCCCCTGTGGGAGCGAGCCTGCTCGCGAAAGCGTCGGGTCAGTTGACGAATTTGTCGCTGATCCATCGCCTTCGCGAGCAGGCTCGCTCCCTCAGTTTTTTA
>NZ_JASCPT010000075.1:0-27810 GCF_029959775.1 Pseudomonas sp. PS01270
AGCAGTGAAACGATGCATCGCCGATGGTAGTGTGGGGTTTCCCCATGTGAGAGTAGGTCATCGTCAAGATTAAATTCCGAAACCCCAATTGCGAAAGCAGTTGGGGTTTTGTTTTGCCTGCGAGAAAGTTCTTACAAGCTTCGCAGACCTCGTCCGGCTGTCACAGCCGGCCGACAATGCTAAGGTTCTGCCTCGGCTTTAGCGATTTTCCAAGGAATCCATATGTCGGACGCCCAGTCCCTCAACGCTGCATTCATGGTGGTTCAGAGCAACAGTCTCGATGAGCTGCGCAGCCTTGTGGTCAGCATCATGCGGCGCTATCCACTCGCACCCTTGGAGAACGAAATCGCTTTGGTACAAAGCAACGGCATCGCCCAATGGCTCAAACTGGCATTGGCTGAGGATCCCGAAGACGATGACCTTGGCGGTTGCGGGATCGCTGCGGCGATTGACGTGCAACTACCCGGCAGTTTCATGTGGCAGCTGTATCGCATGGTATTGGGACGAGAAGAAATTCCGGCTAAATCCCTGCTCGACAAAGCCCCGCTGACCTGGCGCCTGATGCGCCTCTTGCCAAAGGTAATTGACCGCCCACATTTCGAGCCGCTGCAACGCTTCCTCACCCACGACAGCGATCTGCGTAAGCGCTACCAATTGTCAGAGCGCCTCGCGGACCTGTTCGACCAATATCAAGTTTATCGGGCCGACTGGCTGGAAGATTGGGCGGAAGGCCGCCACCAACTGCGCAATGTGCGAGGTGAAATCAAACCTCTGCCACCGACCAGTTGCTGGCAGGCCGAGTTGTGGCGAGCGCTGCTGGATGACGTCGGCGAACAAGGCATGGCGCAGAGTCGTGCCGGAGTCCATCAACGTTTCATGGAGCGCATCAACACTCTTGATGAGGCACCGGCTTCACTGCCACCGCGTGTGATCGTTTTTGGTATTTCTTCGCTACCCGCGCAGGTACTTGAAGCGCTCGCCGGTCTGGCACGTTTTAGCCAGGTATTGCTTTGCGTACACAACCCCTGTCGCCATCACTGGGCCGATATCGTTGCCGACAAGGATCTGCTGCGACATCAATACAAGCGCCAACAACGCAAAAGCGGGATGCCAGTTGTACTTGATGCCGAGACCCTGCATCAGCACGCACATCCGTTGCTGGCCGCTTGGGGGAAGCAAGGTCGCGACTATATCAACCTGCTCGACAGCTACGACGATCCCAACAGCTACCGCGCAGCCTTTCGTGACGGCCGCATCGACCTGTTCAGCGAAGCCCAGCCCCACAACATGCTTAACCAGCTGCAGGACGACATCCTCGAATTGCGCCCCCTCAATGAGACTCGTGAGCTCTGGCCCGCTGTCGACCTGACGCAGGACCAATCGATCCGGTTTCACATCGCCCACAGTGCCCAGCGCGAAGTCGAAATCCTGCACGATCAACTCCTGGCGCGTTTCAGCGCTGACCCGGCTCTACGCCCACGGGACGTGATCGTGATGGTCCCGGATATCGACAGCTACGCCCCGCATATCCGCGCGGTTTTCGGTCAGCTCGATCGATTTGACCCGCGCTTCATTCCTTTCACTTTGGCGGACCAGGGCCAGCGTGGACGTGATCCGTTGCTAATCGCGGTCGAACATTTGCTCAAATTGCCGGACAGTCGTTTCCCGGTCAGTGAGATCCTCGACCTGCTCGATGTCCCGGCTCTGCGTGCTCGCTTTGGCGTAGAGGAACGTGACCTGCCAACTCTGCACCGCTGGATCGAGGGCGCCGGCGTGCGTTGGGGCATGAGTGCCGAACAACGGGCCGGTCTCGGATTGCCTGAGGAACTGGAGCAGAACAGCTGGCATTTCGGTCTACGCCGAATGCTGCTGGGCTACGCCGTCGGCAGTGCCGATGCATGTGCAGGTATCGAGCCTTACGACGAAATTGGTGGACTTGATGCTGCCCTGATCGGGCCATTGGTGGCGCTGCTGGATGCCTTGGAAATCGCTCATCAGCAACTCACGCAACCGGCTCAACCGAAAGAGTGGGGGCTGCGCTTGCAGGCGCTGATGCAGGTGTTCTTTCAGGCGAGCAACGAGCACGACGACTACCTGCTGACCCAGCTCGAAGAGCTTCGCGAGACCTGGCTGGAGACTTGCGAGGCGGTCGGGCTGACTGACGAACTGCCGCTGACTGTCGTGCGCGAAGCCTGGCTCGCCGGGCTGGATCAGGGCCGTTTGTCGCAACGATTCCTCGCGGGTGCGGTGAATTTCTGCACCTTGATGCCGATGCGTGCCATTCCTTTCAAACTAGTATGTCTGCTGGGCATGAACGACGGCGATTATCCGCGCGCGCAGCCGCCGCTGGACTTCGATCTGATGGGCAGTGATTACCGACCTGGCGACCGCTCACGACGTGAAGACGACCGTTACCTGTTACTTGAAGCGCTGTTATCCGCACGCACTCAGCTCTATATCAGTTGGGTCGGTCACAGCATCCGTGACAACAGCGAACGACCTGCCTCGGTGCTCATCGGCCAGTTGCGCGATCACCTCGCCAGCGGCTGGCGTTCAATCGACCCAAGCCAGGATCTGTTGGACGCGCTGACCGAAGAACATCCCCTGCAACCTTTCAGTGCCCGCTATTTCCACGAAGGCGAGCAACTGTTCAGCTACGCCAGCGAGTGGCAGGTGTTGCATCAAGAGAAAACGCAGCAAAGTGAAGCACCCCTACTCGCGCCATATGTTCAAGAGGAACCGCTGACGCTGGCATTGCTGCAGGACTTTCTGCGTAACCCGGTTCGGCATTTTTTCACCCAGCGTCTCAAGGTCTATTTCGAGGCGGCGCAAGCGCCGTTGGCAGATGAAGAACCTTTCGTGCTGGACGCCCTACAGCGCTACACGCTGAGCGACAGTTTGCTGGAGGCCGCACTCAGTCAGCCGGACGATGTCGATCAGGCACTGCACGCCCGGGCGCTGCGCCTGCAAAACAGTGGTTTGTTGCCGATGGCTGGCTTCGGCGAATGTCTGCAGCGAGAGTTGATCGAACCGCTGCCGGATCTTCTGCAGCGTTATCAACAGTTGCTGACGTTATGGCCGACGCCATTGAGTAGTGCAATCCCGGTCAGTCTCGACTTGCAGGGTTTGCGGCTGGAGGGCTGGCTCGCAAACCTGCATCAACGCGCCGATGGCGGCCTGCTGTCGGTCACGACCATTCCCAATAGCATCGGCTCGATCAAAACTCGCAAGTGGCATCGGCTGACCAAATCGTGGGTTACCCATCTGGTCGCCTGCGCCAGCGAGCATGCGCTGACCACGGCATTGGTCGCCAGTGACGACACGTTGTTGCTTGAGCCAATGGAGCGAGACCGAGCGTTGCGTTTGCTCGGTGACCTGCTTCTTGCGTGGCAATCAGGCATGCGCCAACCCTTGCCGATTGCGATAAAAACCGCGTTCGCCTGGTTGTCTCAAACTGACCCGGTCAAAGCCGAAGCAGCTGCGCGAAAAGCCTATGACGGTGACGGCCAGACCAGCAACGGCGAGCGGCGTGAAAGCCCGGCACTGCTCCGGCAATATCCCGACTTCGATGCATTGTTGGCAGACGAAACCTTCACCGGCTGGTGCGACGCGTTGTACCGCCCATTATTCGAAGCGCCGTGGCGTTCCTTGTCCAGCGAAGGTGCGCGCGCATGAGTACGAAAACACCGTTGGCTCTGGCCTTCCCGTTGCGCGGCAGTCAGTTGATCGAGGCAAGCGCCGGCACCGGCAAAACCTTTACGATCTCGGCACTTTATCTGCGGCTGATTCTCGGTCATGGCGGGGAGACAAGCGGTTTCGCACGCGAACTGCTGCCGCCGCAGATCCTCGTAGTGACGTTTACCGACGCTGCCACCAAAGAGCTGCGTGAACGCATTCGGACACGCTTGGCTGAGGCCGCGCGGTTCTTCCGCGACGAAATTGTTGCCCCGGACGGACTGATTGCCGAGCTGCGCGATCAGTTCGATCCGCAACAATGGCCAGGCTGTGCCAACCGCCTCGATATCGCCGCGCAGTGGATGGACGAAGCCGCCGTCTCGACCATTCACAGCTGGTGTCAGCGCATGCTGCGTGAGCATGCGTTCGACAGTGGCAGCCTGTTCACGCAGTCGCTGGAAACCGATCACAGCGATTTGCTCGGTGAGGTGCTGCGCGATTACTGGCGGTTGTTCTGCTACCCGATGCAGGGCGATGCGCTGAACTGGGTGCGCAGCAATTGGGGTGGCCCCGCAGCGTTGTTGCCTCGCGTACGAGGCTTGTTCGCCAGCGAGCGTGACACCGATGAAGGCAAGGTGCCTGCGGAGCTGATCGCTGAGTGTTTGCTGGAGCGGCGAGCAGCATTGGTCGAACTGAAAGCGCCTTGGCGTGATTGGGCAGACGAACTGCTCGCGCTCTGCCATGAAGGCGTGGCCAGCAAAACCGTCGATGGCCGCAAGATGCAGGCGCGTTATTTCGAGCCCTGGTTCGAGAAACTCAAGACCTGGGCCGAAGACGAGGCGCTTGAGCAACTGGACATTGGCACCGGCTTCACCCGATTGACACCCGATGGCATGGCCGAAGCCTGGAAAGGCCAGGCGCCCAGTCATCCGGGGCTGAACGCCATGTCCGAACTGAAGTCGAGCCTCGACGGATTGCCGACGCCCGATGCCGCTGTTCTGCAACACGCTGCCAAGTGGGTCGGCGCGCGTTTTGAAGAAGAGAAGCGTCGCCGCGCGGAAATGGGGTTCGACGATATGCTGTTGCGTCTGGATGCCGCGCTGCAATCGGAGGGCGGCGAGCGTCTGGCAACGCTGATCCGCGAGCAGTTTCCGGTCGCGCTGATCGACGAATTCCAGGACACCGATCCGGTGCAATACCGCATCTTCGAAAGCATCTACCGCATCGAAGACAATCACCCTGACACCGGCCTGTTCCTGATCGGCGACCCTAAGCAGGCGATCTACGCCTTTCGCGGTGCCGACATCTACACCTACCTGCGCGCACGTCAGGCCACCACCGGCCGCTTGCACACGCTCGGCACCAACTTCCGCTCCAGCCACGGCATGGTGACAGCGGTTAATCACGTATTCGAACGCGCCGAGTCCCGAGAGCAAGGACACGGCGCGTTTTTGTTTCGCGAGAAAACCGGCGAAAACCCGGTACCGTTCCTCCCGGTCGAGGCTCAGGGACGCAAGGAGACGCTGCGGATTGCCGGGCAAAACGTCGCGGCACTTAATGTCTGGCTATTGCCCAGCGATCAGCCGCTGTCCGGCGCGGTCTATCGCCAGCAAATGGCTGCCGCCTGTGCCAGTCAGATCACCGCACTGCTCAATGGCGGGCAAAACGGTAGCGCTGGTTTTGTTCAGGGAGATGACTTCAGAGGTTTGCGTCCTTCGGATATTGCAATCCTCGTCCGCGACGGTAAAGAAGCCCAGGCCGTACGCGCTGAACTCGCCGCCAGAGGGGTGCGCAGTGTTTATCTCTCGGACAAGGATTCGGTGTTCGCCGCGCAAGAGGCGCACGACCTGCTGGCGTGGCTAAAGGCTTGCGCCGAACCCGATGTCGAACGCTCGCTCAAGGCTGCGCTGGCCTGCACCACACTGAACCTGCCGCTGATCGAGCTGGAGCGCCTGAACCAGGATGAAATGGTCTGGGAAGCCCGGGTCATGCAGTTCCGCGGCTATCGAGAGCTCTGGCGCAAGCAGGGTGTGTTGCCGATGTTGCGGCGCCTGCTTCACGACTTCCACCTGCCGCAAACCCTGATGCAGCGCAGTGACGGCGAGCGCGTACTGACCAACCTCTTGCACCTCTCGGAACTGATGCAGCAAGCCGCCGCTGAACTGGACGGCGAGCAAGCGCTGATCCGCCATCTGGCCGAGCTGCTGGCACTGTCCGGTCAGGCCGGTGAAGAGCAGATTCTGCGTCTGGAAAGCGATGAGCAACTGGTCAAAGTGGTGACCATCCACAAATCCAAGGGTCTGGAATATCCGCTGGTGTTCCTGCCATTCATTTGCTCGGCGAAACCGGTGGATGGCAGCCGTTTGCCGCTGCATTACCACGACGTTGCGGGCAAGGCGCAGATCAGCCTCAAGCCGACCCCCGAGTTGATCGCCCTGGCTGACGATGAGCGTCTGGCCGAAGATCTGCGTCTTCTGTATGTCGCATTAACGCGCGCGCAGCATGCCTGCTGGCTGGGCGTCACCGATCTCAAGCGCGGCAATAACAACAGCTCGGTGTTGCATCTGTCGGCGTTGGGTTATTTGCTCGGTGGCGGTGCCGCTTTGGGCGAGTCCAGCGAATTGAATCGCTGGCTGCGGGATCTGCAGCAAGACTGCGCGGCTATTGGCATCGGCGAAATGCCTCAGCCCACTGATGAGCATTACCAGCCGCCGCGCAATGAAGCAGTCCTGCGAGCGACGCTACGGCCCAAGCGCAAAGCCAGTGAAAACTGGTGGATCGCTTCCTATAGCGCTTTGCGCATCAGCGACGTATTGAGCGTCGGCAGCGATGAAGCACCGGACAGCCCTCAGGCGCAAAAGCTCTTTGACGATGAGCGCCTCGACCCCGACGCGCCACGAGAAATCATCAGCGGTGGCGCCGATATCCACCGTTTTCCTCGCGGACCGAATCCCGGCACGTTTTTGCATGGCTTGCTCGAATGGGCGGGTGCTGAAGGTTTTTCGGTTACCCGCGAAGCGCTGGAAGATGCAATTGCCCGGCGTTGCAACCTGCGCGGCTGGCAAGGCTGGATTACCACGCTGACTGACTGGCTGCAACACTTGATCAAGTCGCCGTTGCCGATCGCGGGCGGGCAACCGCCGGTGGTTCTTGAGCAGTTGAAGCAATACCGCGTCGAGATGGAGTTCTGGTTCGCCAGCCACAAAGTCGACGTGCTCAAGCTCGATGAACAGGTGCGCCAGCACACCCACAATGGCGTCGCTCGTGTTGCGGCAGAACCCGTGCAACTCAACGGCATGTTCAAGGGCTTTATCGATCTGACCTTCGAGCACGCAGGCCGTTATTACGTCGCCGATTACAAATCCAACTGGCTCGGCGTGGATGATCAGGCCTACACCGTGCAGGCCATGGAGCAGTCGATCCTCGACAACCGTTACGACCTGCAATACGTACTTTATCTGTTGGCACTGCATCGCCAGTTGAAAGCGCGGCTGGCGGATTACGATTACGACCGCCATGTCGGCGGGGCGCTGTATCTGTTTCTACGCGGTACGCGTGCGGAGAGTCGCGGCGTGTACTTCGTGCGTCCGCCACGGGAATTGATCGAACGCCTCGACCGGATGTTCCAGGGCAAACCCGAACCCAAGTCCGAACCCGCCTGGGAACAGGGAGTCCTGCTATGAGCCGCACATTCGCCGATCTGTTGCCGACGCCGCTGGAAGCGGACAGCCTGTCGAAACTCTCGCCGCTGACCCGCGCCGATGATTTGCTGTTGTTGCTGAGCCGTTGGGTCGAGCGCGGCTGGCTGCGTGCGCTGGACCGCGCCTTTGTCGCTTTCCTGCATGAACTCGAGCCCGAGACCGACCCGTTGGTGCTGCTGGCTGCGGCGTTGACCAGTCACCAGCTCGGCCATGGTCATGTGTGTCTGGATTTGTTCGAAACCCTCAACGCGCCGGATTTTGCATTGTCATTGCCGCCCGAAGGCGATGTGCAGGGCGGTGTGTTGTTGCTGCCCTCGCAATTGCTTGAAACGCTCGATGGAGCTCATTGGTGCAAAGTGCTGGCAAGCAGCTCGCTGGTCGCGCTGGCCGCTGATGCCAGTGAACCAGCGCAGACACGTCCGTTGGTGCTGTCCTCGAAACGCCTGTACCTGCGCCGCTACTGGACCTACGAACGCCGCATCGATGCAGCGTTGCGGCAACGCTTGATGCAACCGGAGCCGACGCCGGATGACCTGCCGCAGCGCCTCAATGGATTGTTCGGCGGCGCGGAACCCGCAGCTGTCATCGATTGGCAAAAACTCGCCTGCGCCATCGCTACGCGCAGCGCCTTCAGCATCATCACTGGCGGCCCGGGCACCGGGAAAACCACTACGGTGGTGCGCTTGCTCGCGTTGCTGCAGGCACCGGCCGTCGAGGCTGGCCATCCGCTGCGCATTCGTCTGGCGGCACCGACCGGCAAGGCCGCTGCGCGTTTGACCGAGTCGATCAGTCAGCAAGTGCAATCACTTCAAGTCGCCGAAGCGGTGCGCGCGGCGATCCCCAGCGATGTGACCACCGTGCACCGTCTGCTCGGCAGTCGACCGGGCACCCGGCATTTCCGTCACCATGCCGGCAACCGCCTGCCGCTGGATGTGCTGGTGGTCGACGAAGCTTCGATGATCGACCTGGAAATGATGGCCAACCTTCTCGACGCCATGCCGGCCCATGCGCGGTTGGTATTGCTGGGCGACAAGGATCAACTGGCCTCGGTCGAGGCCGGTGCGGTGTTGGGCGATCTGTGCCGTGACGCCGAGGGCGGTTGGTACAGCCCGCAGACGCGGCAATGGCTGGAGTCAGTCAGTGGCGAGTCGTTGCAGGGCAGCGGTTTGCATGAAGACCGCGACGGCACCCACCCGCTGGCGCAGCAAGTCGTGATGCTGCGTCACTCGCGCCGTTTCGGCGAGGGCAGTGGCATCGGTCAGCTCGCGCGCCGGGTCAATCAGCAATTGGCCGACGAGGCGCGACAGTTGCTCGCGGCCGGCAGCTACGACGACGTGTATTCGCTGCCGCTCAAAGGCGAACATGATCAGAAGATCGAACGCCTGTTGCTCGAAGGTCACGGCAACGGCCCGCAAGGTTATCGCCATTACCTGAGCGTACTGCGCGATCAGCGTCCACCGTCAACGCGGCCACTTGAGCATGCGGACTGGATAGATTGGGCGCGCGAAGTCTTGCAGGCGTTCGACACATTCCAGTTGCTGTGCGCCGTGCGCAAAGGGCCATGGGGCGTTGAAGGTCTGAACCAGCGCATCACCGCTGCATTGCTCAAGGCGCGTCTGATCGAGAGCGATCAGCAGTGGTATGAAGGTCGGCCGGTGCTGATGACACGCAACGACTATGGTCTGGGCCTGATGAACGGCGACATCGGCATCGCCCTGAAACTGCCCGAGCGTGAAGGCGCAGAGATCGGCAAAACCGTTCTGCGCGTGGCCTTCCCGCGTAACGATGGTCAGGGCGGCGTGCGCTTCGTGTTGCCGAGTCGGCTCAATGATGTTGAAACCGTGTACGCCATGACGGTGCACAAGTCCCAGGGCTCGGAGTTCGCCCATACGGCGCTGATCCTGCCGGATGCGTTGAACCCCGTGCTGACCAAAGAACTGATCTACACCGGAATTACTCGCGCCCGGCACTGGTTCACCTTGATCGAGCCACGTGCCGGCGTGTTTGAGGAAGCGGTGCAGCGCAAGGTCAAGCGTCTGAGCGGGCTGATGCTGGAACTGGAGGAGGGCACCGAGTCTCAGGGATGAAGTGCTGAATGACCGACAACGAATACTGACCAACCGGTCAGAGGCAGGCGCCTCGCTGGTGTTCTGGCGCTGTGCTATCGTTGCGGCATCATTTCGTTACGCTCCAAGAGAATCCCTCCATGAAGGTGGCCGTCTGGGCGACACAGCGTGTGGTGGCCTGCCAGCACGCATTGCTGATCGTTTTGCTCTGGTTGTTCACGGGCAGCGCCATCGCCCAAGCGCAAACCGGGCCGGCCGAGCAACGGGCCAAAGCGGTCACGCAAGTGGTGCTTGGCATCCTCAGCTATGCACGCTGGCCGGTGGAACCGGCGCAATTGCGCCTGTGCATCGTCGGCCCCACCGAATACACCGATGACCTGGTCAAAGGCACCACCCAAGCCACGGGCCGGCCGGTGGCTGTGCGGCGTCTGCTGGCGGACAACCCGGGCATCGTCAGCGAATGCGATGCGGTGTACATCGGCAAGCTCACCGCCGATGAACGCAGTCGCCTGTTTGCATCGTTGATCGGGCATCCGGTGCTGAGCATCAGCGAAGCGGACGATCAATGCACCGTCGGCAGTCTGTTCTGCCTGCGCGTTGGCGATGAACAAGTGTCGTTCGAGGTCAATCTCGACTCCGTGGCTCGCAGTGGTGTGCGCATACACCCCAGCGTGTTGCAGTTGTCCCGTCGCAAAGCGGCGGCGCCATGAAGCTGTTCAGTTGGAAGGCTCGTCCCACGCTGGGCTCGGTCATCGGCCGTGGGCATTTGATCGTCGCGCTGGTGGCGGTGGCGATGGCCAGTGTTTCGCTGACCTTGCTGGGCGTGCTGGCGCTGCGGGTGTATGCCGACCACAACCTGCACTTGATCGCCCGTTCAATCAGCTACACCGTCGAAGCGGCCGTCGTGTTCAATGACAAAGCGGCGGCAACCGAGGCGCTGGCGATCATCGCTTCCACCGAGGAAGTGGCAGATGCCCGAGTGCTCGACGCGCAAGGCCAATTGATCGCGCAATGGCAGCGCGCTGAAACCGGCTTGTTCTCCGAGCTGGAAATGCAGATCACCCGCGCCATTCTGGAAAAACCGGTCAGCCTGCCGATTGAGCATCAGGACCGCGAAATCGGTCGCGTCCTGCTCATCGGCCACGGCGGCAGCCTGATGCGCTTCCTGCTCAGCGGCCTGGCCGGGATTGTGCTGTGCACCGCGATCAGCGCCTGGGTCGCGCTCTATCTGGCGCGGCGGCAGTTGCGCGCGATCATCGGCCCGTTGCACAGCCTCGCCTCCGTCGCCCACGCCGCCCGTAGCGAACGAGCGCTGGATCGGCGCGTGCCGCCGGCGCAAATCGCTGAACTGGATAATCTGGGCAACGACTTCAATGCCTTGCTCGGCGAACTCGAGTCGTGGCAAACCCATCTGCAAAACGAAAACGAAACTCTCGCTCACCAAGCGACCCACGACAGCCTCACCGGTTTGCCCAACCGCGCGTTTTTTGAAGGCCGCTTGATGCGCGCCTTGCGCAACGGCAAAAAACACGATGAGCGGGTCGCCGTGCTGTTTCTCGACAGCGACCGCTTCAAAGGCATCAACGATAACTTCGGCCACGCCTCGGGCGACGCCGTGCTGGTGGCGATCGCCAATCGAGTGCGAGCGCAATTGCGCGAGGATGATCTGGTCGCGCGGCTGGGCGGCGACGAGTTCGCCGTGCTGCTCGCGCCGCTGCACACGGTCGAAGACGCTGAGCACATCGCAGACAAGATTCTCGCCAGCATGGACATGCCGATCACCCTGCCCGGCGACAGCAGTGTGATGTCCTCGCTGAGTATCGGCATCGCCGTCTATCCCGATCATGGCGCCACGCCGGGCGCCTTGCTCAACGCAGCCGACGCGGCGATGTATCAGGCCAAGCGCCTGTCGCGTGGCGCGCAATTCACCGCCGGGTCGGAGCGCCCGGTCGATTCCGTTCACACCAGGAGCTGATGCCCGTGTTCACACTTCCCTTTCGACTGTTTTCCGCATTGCTGCTGATGGCCGCGCTGACCCTGAGCGGTTGCCAGACCGCCCCGCAGAAAGGCCTGACACCGGCGCAGGTTGCCGTGCTCAAACAGCAGGGTTTCGAATTGACCGACGACGGTTGGGAGTTCGGCCTGTCGGGCAAAGTGCTTTTTGGCAGCGATGTCGAAAGCCTGAACGCAGCCAGCACGGAAATCGTCGAACGCATCGGCAAGGCGTTGCTCGGCGTGGGAATCGAGCGGGTGCGCGTCGATGGCCACACCGATGCGTCCGGCAAGGAAACCTACAATCAGCAACTGTCGCTGCGCCGGGCCAGGAGCGTTGCCAACGTCCTCGGCACGGTCGGTATGAAGCCGGAAAACATCCAGCTGCAAGGCCTGGGCAGCAGCGAACCGGTGGCTTCCAACGACACCGCAGCGGGGCGCACGGAAAATCGCCGGGTGTCGATTGTGGTCAGCGCCGATTAATCGGCAAAGCGCATCTCCCGCGTTTCCCCCATCAACAACGCCTGATTGCGCTCAGTCACCTCGCGGATGTAATCCCACAACAAGGTAATCCGCTTCAACTTGCGCAGATCCTCCCGGCAGTACATCCAGAACTGCCGGGTGATGTCGATTTCCTCGGGCAACACCGGCAACAATCGTGGATCCTGTGCGGCGAGAAAGCACGGCAGGATCGCCAGCGAGCGGCCCTGCTGCGCGGCGACGTATTGCGCGATCACGCTGGTGCTGCGCAAGTTTGCGCTGGCGCCGGGCAGCACATTGGCCAGGTAGAGCAGCTCCGAGCTGAACGCCAGGTCGTCCACATAACTGATGAATTGATGCTTGCTCAAGTCGGCCGGGCGGCGGATCGGTGGGTGTTTGTCCAGATAGTCCTGGGTTGCGTACAGCTGCAAACGGTAGTCGCAGAGTTTGCAGCAGACGTACGGCCCGTGCTCCGGCCGCTCGAGGGCGATGACGATGTCGGCCTCGCGCTTGGACAGGCTGATGAAGTGCGGCAGCGGCAGGATGTCCACCGAGATCGCCGGGTAGGCGTCGACGAAATGGCTCAGTTGCGGGGTGATGAAAAAACTGCCGAAGCCTTCGGTGCAGCCCATGCGCACATGGCCGGACAGGGCCACGCCCGAGCCCGAAACCTGCTCGCAGGCCATGTGCAACGTGCTTTCGATCGACTCGGCATAACCGAGCAAGCGCTGGCCTTCGGTAGTCAGGACGAAACCGCTGGTGCGGGACTTTTCGAACAGTAATGTGCCCAGCGCCGCTTCCAGCGAGCTGATCCGTCGCGACACCGTGGTGTAGTCGACAGCCAGGCGTTTGGCGGCGGTGCTGGCCTTCCGGGTGCGGGCGACTTCGAGGAAAAACTTCAGGTCGTCCCAGTTCAGCGAGCCTAGCGAGGTGATGTTTTTTTGCATGATGGTCGGGCTTATATGTGCGTTCTTATTAGAAGTTTGCACATCTATACTCCAAAAACAGTCCGACAACCAATTCGTGACACACGCCTCATCTCAAGGCGAACCTTTCGCCTTGGCTCCTACGATAAAAACAAGTTCTGGAGACCAGCATGAACGCATCGCTTACGCCCAATGACACCACGCTGCAAAAGGTCAAACTGCTGATCGACGGCGAATGGGTCGAGTCGCAGACCACCGAGTGGCACGACATCGTCAACCCGGCCACCCAGCAAGTGCTGGCCAAGGTTCCGTTCGCCACCGCCGCTGAGGTCGATGCCGCTGTCAGCGCCGCCCAGCGTGCCTTCCAGACCTGGAGACTGACCCCGATCGGCGCGCGGATGCGCATCATGCTCAAGCTGCAAGCGCTGATCCGCGAGCACTCCAAGCGCATCGCCGTGGTCCTCAGCGCCGAGCAGGGCAAGACCATTGCTGATGCCGAAGGCGATATTTTCCGTGGCCTGGAAGTGGTCGAGCACGCGTGCTCGATCGGCACCCTGCAAATGGGTGAATTCGCCGAGAACGTCGCCGGCGGCGTCGACACTTACACCCTGCGCCAGCCGATCGGCGTCTGCGCCGGCATCACGCCGTTCAACTTCCCGGCGATGATTCCGCTGTGGATGTTCCCGATGGCGATCGCCTGCGGCAACACCTTCGTGCTCAAGCCGTCGGAACAGGATCCGCTGTCGACCATGCTGCTGGTGGAACTGGCCATTGAGGCTGGCGTTCCGGCGGGCGTGCTCAACGTCGTTCATGGCGGCAAGGATGTGGTCGATGGCCTGTGCACGCACAAGGACATCAAAGCCGTGTCGTTCGTCGGTTCGACCGCTGTCGGCACCCACGTGTATGACCTGGCCGGCAAACACGGCAAACGCGTGCAGTCGATGATGGGCGCAAAAAACCACGCTGTGGTGCTGCCGGATGCCAATCGCGAGCAAGCGCTGAATGCCTTGGTCGGCGCCGGTTTCGGTGCCGCCGGGCAACGTTGCATGGCCACGTCGGTGGTGGTGCTGGTCGGTGCCGCAAAACAGTGGCTGCCAGACCTGAAAGCGCTGGCGCAGAAACTCAAGGTCAATGCCGGCAGCGAGCCGGGTACCGATGTCGGCCCGGTGATTTCGAAAAAGGCCAAGGCGCGGATCCTCGAACTGATCGAAAGCGGCATCAAGGAAGGCGCCAAGCTTGAACTCGATGGTCGTGACATCAGCGTGCCGGGTTATGAACAAGGCAATTTTGTCGGCCCGACCCTGTTCTCCGGGGTGACCACCGACATGCAGATCTACACCCAGGAAATCTTCGGCCCGGTGCTGGTGGTGCTTGAAGTCGACACCCTCGATCAGGCGATCGCGCTGGTCAACGCCAATCCGTTCGGCAACGGCACTGGCCTGTTCACCCAGAGCGGTGCGGCGGCGCGTAAATTTCAGACTGAAATCGATGTCGGTCAGGTCGGCATCAACATCCCGATTCCAGTGCCGGTGCCGTTCTTCAGCTTCACCGGTTCACGCGGTTCGAAACTCGGCGACCTCGGCCCGTACGGCAAACAAGTGGTGCAGTTCTACACGCAGACCAAAACGGTCACGGCGCGCTGGTTCGATGACGACAGCGTTAACGACGGCGTAAACACCACCATCAACCTGCGCTGAGGATTCGATCATGAAAATCGCATTTATCGGGCTGGGCAACATGGGCGCGCCGATGGCGCGCAACCTGATCAAGGCTGGCCACTCGTTGAACCTGGTCGACCTGAACAAAACCGTGCTGGCGGAACTCGAGCAACTGGGCGGCAGCATTCGTGCTTCGGCGCGTGAGGCTGCCGAGGATGCCGAACTGGTGATCACCATGCTGCCGGCCGCTGTGCATGTGCGCAGTGTCTGGCTGGGTGAAGAGGGCGTGCTCGCCGGCATTCGCCAAGGCGTGCCGGCGGTGGATTGCAGCACTATCGATCCACAGACCGCCCGCGATGTGGCAGCGGCGGCGGCCAAACAAGGCGTGTCCATGGCCGATGCGCCGGTGTCCGGTGGCACCGGTGGAGCGACTGCCGGCACGTTGACCTTTATGGTCGGCGCCACCCCGGAACTGTTCGCCACCCTGCAACCGGTGCTGGCGCAGATGGGCCGCAACATCGTCCATTGCGGTGAAGTCGGCACCGGCCAGATCGCCAAGATCTGCAACAACCTGCTGCTGGCGATTTCGATGGTCGGCGTCAGTGAGGCGATGGCGTTGGGCGATGCGCTGGGGATCGACACCGGCGTGCTGGCCGGGATCATCAACAGCTCGACCGGCCGCTGCTGGAGTTCGGAGATGTACAACCCGTGGCCGGGCATCGTCGAAACGGCGCCGGCCTCGCGGGGTTATACCGGCGGGTTCGGTGCAGAACTGATGCTCAAGGATCTCGGGCTGGCGACGGAAGCGGCGCGGCAGGCGCATCAACCGGTGGTGCTCGGCGCGGTGGCGCAGCAGTTGTATCAGGCGATGAGCCAGCGCGGTGACGGCGGGAAGGATTTCTCGGCGATCATCAACAGCTATCGCAAGCCGCAGTAATCGCGGTCAGACCTTTGTGGTGAGGGGATTTATCCCCGTTGGGTTGCGCAGCAGCCCCCTGGATTGTGTCAGGCAAACCGAGTGCTCAGGGTTTGCGGCTGGTCCGCAGTCGAGCGGGGATAAATCCCCTCGCCACAGGTTTTAGCAACGCCGGGACATTTGCCGGGAAATCACGTCGGGTGATTTCCCGGCTTTTTTGCATCAGGCGAAGACGAAATATTTGCGCACGGTCTCGACCACTTCCCACGTGCCTTTCATGCCCGGCTCAACGACGAAGATATCGCCGGCGCGCAGGTGGATCGGCGCCATGCCGTCCGGGGTGATCACGCAGTAGCCTTCCTGGAAATGGCAGTACTCCCACTTCACATAATCGACGCGCCACTTGCCCGGTGTGCAGATCCAGGTGCCCATGATCTTGCTGCCGTCTTCGCTGGTGTAGGCGTTGAGGTTGACGGTGTGCGGGTCGCCTTCGAGTTTTTCCCACTTGCAGGCGTCGAGTACCGGCAGCGGGTGAGTGTCGCGCAGAACGGTGATAGGGGCGGTCGCGGTCATAGGGACTCCGGGCAAGTGGACTTGAGAATTGAAGTCGCACCCTATAGCGCCCGGTCGTCGCTCAGTTGTCTGGGGTCGACATCGGAGTGCTCAGAAACGCGCGCAGTGCTGAGCGCTTGTAACAATGCCTGGGCATAACCCGGCAGCGCGGCGAAGTCTCTCGCGCAGAGCAATAACCTGCGACGCGCCCATGGCTCATTCAGAGTCACGCACTTGAACTGCTCGAGCATCGCGCGTTGGACAGCGGCCAACGGCACGATGGCCAGGCCGGCACCACGGGCGACCATGCGCATTGCGCCATCAAAGCCATCGGCGCGAATGCGCACCTGCATTCGCGCGCCGCTGTGCAGCGCCTGTTCTTCCAGATAAATCGCCAGTGCGCTGTCGGCGCTCAATCCGACAAAGTCGTGCTGCAACGCGTCGCTGAAACTGACCTCGGCGGCGTCAGACAACGGGTGATCGAGCGGCAGAATCAGCACCAGCGGATCGTCGCGAAACGCCTGAGTCTGTAAGCCGTTGGTGTCAACCGCGTCGGAGACGATGCCCAAGTCCGCTGCGCCTTCGCGCAAGGCATGGGTGATCCGTGCGCTGGGCAGCTCCTGTAGATCGATATCGAGATTGGGATGGCTGCGCAGGAAATCCGCGAGCAGTTCCGGCAGGTACTCGGTGATCGCCGTGGTGTTGCACAACAGCCGCACCTCGCCTTTGACGCCTTGCGCATAATCGGCAAGGTCCTGCTGCATGCGTTCGGCCTGTTGCAAAAGGATGCGCGCATGGCGGGCGAGGGCTTTGCCGGCAGGCGTCGGGGTGACGCCACGCCGACCACGCTCGAGGAATTCAGCGCCCAGCGAGGCTTCCATCGCGCGGATTCGGGCGCTGGCGGCGGCGAGGGACAAGTGGCTGCGGGCGGCACCGGCAGTGATGTTGCCGGTGTCTAGGATGTGCAGGTAGAGGCGCAGGTCGGTGAGGTCGAAGTGCATGGGGTTTGCCTGTAGTTTCGCGGTGGCTGGGCTGGCCCTTTCGCGAGCAGGCTCGCTCCCACAGGGACTTATGTACAGCGCAGATCCCGTGTGGGAGCGAGCCTGCTCGCGAAGAGGTCAGATGCCTCAACGCCGATGTCAGCCTCTTGCAAAGGAAGAGGCTGCCTCAGTATATGGCAGATTTTCCCCCAGCCCGGATCAGTGCACATTACCCTAATGCACACACTAACCGACTTCTACCAAACCCTCGGCCTGACCTTGTCCCTGCTGGTCATCGCCACCTTCTTGCTCGCCGGCACGGTCAAAGGCGTGATCGGCCTCGGCCTGCCCACCGTCGCCATGGGTCTGCTCGGTCTGGCTATGGCGCCGGCGCAGGCAGCCGCGCTGTTGATCATTCCGGCGACCCTGACCAACCTCTGGCAACTGGCCTTCGGTGGCCATCTGAAAAGCTTGATCAAACGCCTCTGGCCGATGCTGCTGATGATCTTCCTCGGCACCGGCATCGGCACCCTGTGGATCGGCATGACCGGCGGCCATTGGGTGGTGCGCGGACTTGGCGCGGCGCTGCTGCTGTATGCATTGAGCGGACTGTTTCTGCCGACTTTGCACGTCAACCCGCGACATGAACGCTGGCTCGGCCCGCTGTGTGGCCTGATCACCGGCGTCATCACCTCCGCTACCGGCGTCTTCGTGATTCCAGCGGTGCCGTACCTGCAAGCGCTGGGGCTGAGCCGCGATGAGCTGGTGCAGGCGCTCGGTCTGTCCTTCACCGTCTCGACCCTGGCGCTGGCCGCGGGGCTGCTCTGGCACGGCGCACTCGGCGGTGGCGAATTGAGCGCCTCGCTGCTGGCGCTGATCCCGGCCATGCTCGGCATGTGGCTTGGCCAATGGTTGCGTCAGCGCATCAGTGCGGTGCTGTTCAAGCGCGTGTTCTTTATCGGACTGGGCGCGCTCGGCGCCCATTTGCTTATCAGCGGCTAGCCGACGATTCGCTGAGCATGTCGATCGGGCGGATATCGAAATCGCGCTCCAGATAGTCCATGCGCCTGGCGAAAAACGCTTTCATGTGCGGCAATGCCGAGTGCTCATCCAGATGCGCCTGGCTGGCCCAGATCTCGTAGAAGATAAACAGCGTCGGATCCTGCTGGTCGCGCAGCATGTGGTACTCGATGCAGCCCGGTTCGGCGCGGCTTGGCGCCACGTAAGCACGGAACAGCGCTTCGAATTCGGCGGCTTTTTCCGGGCGGGTCTTGGCGTGCAGGATAAAACCCTGGCGTTCACTCATCACAACTTCCTCGAATGCAGAAAGCGCTGAATGCTACGGCAACAATTGGCGATCGATTCGTGCGTTTTGATCAAATGTATTTTGCGTCGATGTGGCTGTTTCCGCGCGAGATCGATGGTTAATCTGCGGCCATTCCAATTCTTGATTCAATCCAGCCTCAAAGGCTGCGCCGAGGTTTTCCGATGAAGAAAGTGCTGTTGCTCAATGGCGGTAAAAAATTCGCCCACTCCGATGGCCGCTACAACGCCACCTTGCACGAAACCGCGCTGAGCGTGCTCGATCGCGGCGGTGTCGACGTCAAGACCACGTTTATCGACGAGGGCTATGACGTTGCCGAAGAAGTGGCGAAATTCCTCTGGGCCGACGTCATCATTTATCAGATGCCGGGCTGGTGGATGGGCGCGCCGTGGACGGTGAAAAAGTACATCGACGAAGTCTTCACCGAAGGGCACGGCAGCCTCTACGCCAGCGACGGCCGCACCCGTTCCGATGCCTCGCAGAAGTACGGCAGTGGCGGTCTGATTCAGGGCAAGCAATACATGCTGTCGCTGACCTGGAACGCGCCGCAGCAAGCCTTCGATGACCCGACGGATTTCTTCGAAGCCAAAGGCGTGGACGCGGTGTACTTCCCGTTCCACAAGGCTAACGAGTTTCTGGGCATGACCGCACTGCCGACCTTTCTCTGCGTCGACGTAATGAAGCGTCCGAATATTGACAATGATGTGGTGCGCTATGAGCAGCATCTGACTGAGGTGTTTGGCCTCAAGGCTTGAGGCTTTCAGGCTAATATCGGGGTCACAGCAAAAGATCGCAGCCTTCGGCAGCTCCTACAGGGGGAATGCATTCCAATGTAGGAGCTGCCGCAGGCTGCGATCTTGGCGATTTCAAAGAGGGAACCCGTGAAAGCCAGATCCGATGAGTTGCAGATTTTCGTCTGCGTGATCGAGTGCGGTTCGATTTCCGCCGCCGCCGAGCAGGTCGGCCAGACGCCGTCGGCCGTCAGTCGCACGCTGTCGAAGCTCGAAGCCAAGCTCGACACCACGCTGATCAACCGCACCACGCGGCGCATGGACCTGACCGAGGAGGGCAAGTATTTCTTCGAACAGGCCAAGCTGATTCTCGATCAGATGGATCAACTCGAAGAGCGTCTGTCTTCGCGCCAGCAAACCCCGTCCGGACGCCTGCGCATCAACGCCGCCTCGCCGTTCATGCTCCACGCCATCGTTCCCTACATCGACGAATTCCGGCAGCTCTATCCGGACATTCAGCTCGAACTCAACAGCAACGACCTGATCATTGACCTGCTGGAACAAAGCACCGACGTCGCCATCCGCATCGGCACCCTCGCCGATTCGACGCTGCATGCGCGTTCGCTCGGTTGCAGTCCGTTGATGATTGTTGCCAGCCCTGCCTATTTGAAGAAGCATGGTGCGCCCCGGCAGGTCGCGGATTTGAGCGAACATACGCTGCTCGGCTTCACCCAGAACGAAGGCCTCAACCAATGGCCGCTGCGCTATGTGCATGGCGACCGTTGGCCGGTCAGCCCGGCGATCAGCGCTTCCAGCGGCGAGACCGTTCGCCATCTGGTGCTGGAAGGGCAGGGCATTGCCTGTCTGTCGCACTTCATGACCATCGACGACATCCGCGCCGGGCGCCTGAAAGTCCTGCTCGGCGAATTCAACAGCGGCTACCGCCAGCCGATCAACGCCGTGTACTACCGCAACTCGCAACTGGCGTTGCGCATCCAGTGTTTCCTCGACTTTATCCAGGGCAAACTCGCCGCCTACGCCAGCGCCGAATTCAAGGGCTGATTCGTGATCCCTGCGCAAGAGTGAATTGGCCGAGGGCGGGTTTTTCGCCGGGTATCATCGGCCGATACTCGCTGCATCACTTATTCACGCAGGGAGTTTCTCCATGAACGTATTCGTTACCGGCGCGGCCGGTTTTATCGGCGGTTCCATCGCCACCGGCCTGGTTGAGGCCGGGCACAACGTCACCGGCCTGGTGCGCAGCGCCGAGCAGGCTGATGAGCTGAAAGCATTGGGCATGAACGCGGTAATCGGCACCCTCGATGACAGCCAATTGCTGGCGCAACAGGCGCATGCTGCCGATGCCGTCATCAACGCTGCCAGCAGCGACCATCGCGGTGCGGTGGAAGCGTTACTCGACGCTTTGCGCGGCTCTAATAAAGTCTTTCTGCACACCAGCGGTTCGAGCATTGTCGGCGACGCTTCCGGCGGCAAATCCAGCGATGACATTTATTACGAAGACCACCTGCCGGAACCGACTGTCGATAAGGCCGATCGCGTAGCCATCGACAACCTGGTGCTCGCGGCGGCGAAGGATGGCGTGAACTCGGCGGTGATCTGCAACACCCTGATCTACGGCCACAGCCTGGGCGTCAACCGCGACAGCGTGCAACTGCCGCGACTGCTCAAGCAGGCGCGCAAAAGCGGCGTCGTTCGCCACGTCGGAACAGGGCAGAACATCTGGTCCAACGTGCACATCGAAGACGTCGTCGCCCTGTATCAGCTGGCGCTGACCAAAAACGTGCCCGGCACTTTCTACTTCGTCGAGAGCGGTGAAGCCTCGTTCATCGACATGACCACCGCCATGGCCGAAGCCCTCAATCTGGGCGAACCGCAAGACTGGCCATTGCAAGACGCCGAAGCCGAATGGGGCTATGAAATGGCCAACTACGGCCTCGGTTCCAACAGCCGCGTACGCGGCAAACACGCCCGCGACCTGCTGGGCTGGACGCCGAAGCGCACGTCGGTGGTGGAATGGATTCGTAACGAAATGGTGTGATGGGTCATTGAGCCCCGTCGGGCTTTGCTATCGATCAAATGAACGGCCGTCTTTGGGTGGCCGTTTGTATTTCTGCCTTTGCGCTCGCATGTAACCCGGCTTAAGGTGCCTTGAATCATCGACAGGTCGGCAGGTTCGGGAATGGTTGATCGTTACGAGGCAGAGGGGGCACAGGGCAGTTTTCAGGCCGGCTCGGATGAGCAGGTACTGAGCAACAAGCTGGGAATCAGTGATCCTGAAGAGATGGATGATGCCGAGCTGACTCTGCTGGAAAAACTTTACCAGCAGGTTCTGATCGAGCGTTTACCGGCACGGTCAATTACTGTTCAGGACTTGAGGGATTGGCATCGGTACTGGCTGGGCAATATCTATCCTTGGGCGGGTGAAATACGGGCGGTCAACCTTGGCAAAGACGGTTTTTTCTTTGCTGCGGCCCCACAGATTCCGCGCTTGTTAGAGGGGTTTGAGAAGGAATGCCTTGCTGAATTCACCCCGTGCAAACCTGATCTTGATGAGAACCTCATTCACGCCATCGCCGTAACGCATGTGGAATTCATTTTGATTCATCCATTCCGTGAGGGTAATGGACGGTTGTCCAGATTACTTGCAGACGTGATGGCGGTGCAGGCGGGCTATGTTCCGCTGGATTACAGCTGTTGGGAGCGAAACAAAGAGGCTTACTTTGCTGCGATAAATCAAGGCCTCAACTGCAACTACCAGCCAATGGAATATTGGGTCCGGCGAGCACTGTGGGCTTGAGAGAAGCCTACCTGGCCAATGCGAGGTGTTGGAATTTGCCGGATTTAGCTTTGAGCTTGCGTTCGATCATATCGACACTTTGGCCGGTCTCGATCGCTGTGGAGCTGGCGATTGAGCGGATCAGGGCGTCCTGGGTCAATTTTTTTCGGTTGCGACGTACGATGGCCATGGCGTGATCCCGGGTAATTACCTTGAGCGAGTATAGCGCTCGTTCGAAGCGTCGACATACTCGGTTCAAGCGGTCGACAGCGTTCTGCCTGGAAGGGTGCGATCAAAACTGTAGGAGTGAGCCTGCTCGCGATAGCGTCGTGTCAGTCAAAAAAACCTGTTTAGACCCACCGCAATCGCGAGCAGGCTCACTCCTACAGATTGACTGCGTTCTGACTGGAGAAATGTAATTCCTGTGGGAGCTGGCTTGCCAGCGATAGCGGTGGATCAGTCGCCACCCATGGTGAACGTGGCGCCGTCATCGCTGGCAAGCCAGCTCCCACAGGGACTTTGTGGTGCCAGGAAGCCATGAAAATATAGACCCGCAATTTTCATTAATCACGACACCCCATACCCATCAGCGACACCTCTTGTCTCTCCACGAAAATTACTTTCATGTGGTTTGAAATCTCGATCTCGAAATGATTTATGAGTTTCACAACCCATTCGAACGTGACCCTTTCGAGGAGTACCGCATGACGCCTTCCCTCCGCTATTGGCTGCTGGTCTACGCCGCCGTGGCCATCATTGCGCTGATCGTGTTGATCGCCCGTTACCGGCTCAATCCGTTCATTGTCATCACCCTGATTTCCCTGGGCCTGGCGCTGGTGGCCGGGATGCCGCCGTCGGCGGTGGTCGGTGCGTATGAGGCGGGTGTCGGCAAGACGTTGGGGCATATTGCGCTGGTGGTGGCGTTGGGGACGATGCTCGGCAAGATGATGGCCGAGTCCGGCGGCGCCGAGCAGATGGCGCGCACGCTGATCGAGCGATTCGGCGAGAAGAACGCGCATTGGGCGATGGTCTGCATCGCGTTTCTGGTCGGCTTGCCGCTGTTCTTTGAAGTCGGTTTCGTCTTGCTGGTGCCAATCGCTTTCACCGTGGCACGCCGCGTCGGCGTGTCGATTCTGATGGTCGGGCTGCCGATGGTGGCCGGGCTGTCGGTGGTGCATGCGCTGGTGCCGCCGCACCCGGCGGCGATGCTCGCGGTGCAGGCCTATCAGGCCTCGGTCGGGCAGACCTTGCTGTACGCGATCGCCATCGGCATTCCGACCGCAATCATCGCCGGGCCGCTGTACGCCAAATTCATCGTGCCGCGCATTCAATTGCCGGCGGACAATCCGCTGGAAAAGCAATTTCTCGACCGTGAACCGCGCGACAAACTGCCGGGTTTCGGCATTACCATGGCGACCATTCTGCTGCCGGTGGTGCTGATGTTGATCGGCGGCTGGGCCAACCTGATTTCCACCCCCGGCAGCGCTTTCAACCAGTTCCTGCTGTTCATCGGCAATTCGGTGATCGCGCTGTTGCTGGCGACTTTGCTGAGCTTCTGGACGCTGGGCGTTGCTCAGGGTTTCAACCGCGAATCGATCCTCAAGTTCACCAACGAATGCCTCGCGCCCACCGCCAGCATCACCTTGCTGGTCGGTGCTGGTGGCGGCTTGAACCGGATTCTGGTGGATGCCGGCGTCACCGATCAGATCGTCGGCCTTGCCCATGAATTTCATTTGTCGCCACTGATCATGGGCTGGTTGTTCGCCGCGCTGATGCGCGTTGCCACTGGCTCGGCCACCGTGGCGATGACCACCGCGTCCGGCGTTGTCGCGCCGGTGGCCGTCGGTCTGGGTTATCCACATCCTGAGCTTTTAGTGCTGGCGACCGGCGCCGGCTCGGTTATCTTTTCCCACGTCAACGACGGCGGCTTCTGGTTGGTCAAGGAATACTTCAACATGACGGTCGCGCAGACGTTCAAGACCTGGACCGTGCTCGAGACGCTGATCTCGCTGGTCGCTTTCGCGCTGACCGTCAGCCTTTCCTACCTGCTGTAACCGGAGCCCGCCGCCCATGGACATCCTCTACCAGATCCGCGCCCGCCAGGATTCCTTCAGCGCCGGCGAGGGGCGCATTGCGCGGTTGATGCTCGACGATGTCGGGTTTGCCGCCAGCGCCAGCCTCGAAGACCTCGCACAACGCGCCGAGGTCAGCACCGCCACGCTGTCGCGCTTTGCCCGCACGGTCGGCTGCCGCGACTTGCGAGATCTGCGTCTGCAACTGGCCCAGGCCAGCGGCGTTGGCAGCCGGTTTCTCGACCCGGCGGGCACGCCTGAGCAGTCGGCGTTCTACGGGCAGATCGTCGGCGACATCGAAACCACCCTGCGCCAGCATCTGGCCGGTTTCGACGAATCGCGCTTCGCCGACGCTGTGAAATTGCTCAGCCAGGCGCGGATGATTCACGCGTTCGGCATGGGCGGTTGCTCAACCCTGTGCAGCGATGAATTGCAGGTGCGTCTGGTGCGCCTCGGTTACCCGATTGCGGTGTGTCATGACGCGGTGATGATGCGCGTCACCGCCGCCAGTTTGAACGCCGAGCAAGTGCTGATCGCCTGCTCGCTGACCGGCATCACCCCGGAGCTTTTGGAAACCGTGGAGCTGGCGCGCAACTACGGCGCGCGCATTCTCGCCATCACTCGCGGCGATTCACCACTGGCGGAACTGGCCGACGTCGTGCTGCCGCTGCAGGGCGCGGAAACCTCGTTCATCTACAAACCGACGGCGGCGCGCTACGGCATGCTGCTGGCCATCGACGTGCTCGCCACCGAGCTGGCGCTGGCCAGCCCTGAAGACAATCAAGAACGTCTGCGGCGAATCAAACTCGCCCTCGACGAATACCGTGGCGGCGACGATCACCTGCCGCTGGGAGACTGACATGCAGTACGACACCCTGATCCGCAACGCGCTGGTTATCGACGGCAGCAACACGCCGGGCTACCGCGCAGACGTGGCGATTCTCAATGGCCGCATCGAGCGCATCGGCGACCTGCCTGACGCCCGCGCCAGCGAAGAAATCGACGCCGCCGGCCGGGTGCTGGCGCCGGGTTTCATCGACGTGCACACCCACGACGACACCGTGGTCATTCGCCAACCCCAGATGCTGCCCAAGCTTAGCCAAGGCGTGACCACGGTGATTGTCGGCAACTGCGGCATCAGCGCTTCGCCGGTCACCTTGAAGGGCAATCCACCCGATCCGATGAACCTGCTCGGCAGCGCAGCGGCGTTCGTTTACCCGCGTTTCAGCGACTACCGCGCTGCCGTCGAAGCGGCCAACCCCACGTTGAACGTCGCCGCACTAGTCGGCCACACGGCGCTGCGCAGCAATCACCTCGACGACTTGTTCCGCACCGCAACGCCCGCTGAAATCACTGCGATGCGAGAGCAACTGCGCGACAGCCTCGAGGCCGGCGCGTTGGGTTTATCCACAGGCCTGGCCTACGCCAGCGCCTTCAACGCCTCGACCGATGAAGTCATGCAACTGACCGAAGAGCTGACGGCGTTCGGCGCGGTGTACACCACCCATTTGCGCAGCGAATTCGCCCCGGTGTTGGAGGCGATGGACGAAGCATTTCAGATCGGCCGACACGCGCAATCGCCGGTGATCATTTCCCACCTCAAATGCGCCGGCGTCGGTAACTGGGGACGCAGTCCGCAACTGCTCGCAGCGCTGGAAGAGGCAGCGAAAACCCATCCGGTCGGCTGCGATTGCTACCCGTACGCGGCGAGTTCCTCGACCCTGGATTTGAAGCAAGTCACCGACGCCCACCGCATCACTATTACCTGGTCGACGCCGCACCCGGAAGTCAGCGGGCGTGACCTGATCGACATTGCTGGCGAATGGAAACTGTCGCTGGAAGAAACCGCGAAACGTCTGCAACCGGCGGGCGCGGTGTACTACGGCATGGACGAGGCCGATGTCAGAAGAATCCTCGCCCATCCGCTTTCGATGGTCGGTTCTGACGGACTGCCGGAAGACCCGTTCCCGCATCCGCGCCTGTGGGGCGCTTTCCCACGGGTGCTGGGCCATTTCAGTCGCGACATCGGGTTGTTTCCGCTGCACACCGCCGTGCACAAGATGACCGGCCTGTCGGCGGCGCGTTTTGGCTTGCAGGAAAGGGGCGAGATTCGAGAAGGGCATTGGGCGGATCTGGTGTTGTTCGATCCGGCGACCGTGCGTGACGTGGCCGATTTCAACGATCCGCAGCGGGCGGCGCAGGGGATCGACGGGGTTTGGGTCAACGGCGTGTTGAGTTATCGCGACGGGCAGGCGAATGGGGCGAGGGCAGGGCGGTTTCTTGCGCGACAGGGTGACCTGCGCGACCACTTTCGTTAAGGATTCGTGGTGTGCGTCACAGTGATGGCACATTGCAATTAAAGAAAGCCATCCACAAGCCGATTTGCTGACATCCTCCCCGTCTACACTGTGGGGCCAATCAGTCAGGGAGCACCCCATGAGCTTCGGCAAAACCACCCCGATCCTGCGGATCTTCGATGAGGCCAAGGCTGTCGAGTTCTACGTCGATTTTCTCGGCTTCAAGATCGACTGGCAGCATCGCTTCGAAGCGAATTTTCCGCTGTATCTGCAGGTGTCACGGGGCGAGTGTGTGCTGCATCTGTCCGAGCATCACGGCGATGCGTGCCCGGGTTCGGCGCTGCGTATCGAAACCGATGAGCTGGAGGCGTTTCAGCAGCAGCTGATGGCCAAGGATTACAAGTTCTCGCATCCGCAGATTCAGGCGATGCCGTGGGGCAGTCAGGACATGACCATTGCCGATCCGTTTGGCAATCGGTTGGTGTTTACCAATGCGATCAGTCTTTGAGCTTGGCGCCCAAGATCAAAAGCCCCTCACCCTAGCCCTCTCCCGGGGGGAGAGGGGACCGATTGCGGGATGCTCGGGAGTTACGCCGACCTGAATGTGCTGTGCTGAATCCATAATCGAATTGAAGGCATGGCGTCGAATCCATAATCGACTCGGTCTTTCAGGTCGACGGACAGCGCAAGACAGCTGGGTCGGCCCCCTCTCCCTCTGGGAGAGGGCTGGGGTGAGGGCAAACCCTGACACCCCACAAAACCAGCCCACACCAAATTCCTCAAAAACCCTCAATCAGTCGGCACCAACCGATCCAGCACCCGATTCACCGCCATCTCCGCGACCATCACAATCTGCGCAATGCCCTGCAACGTCTTGCGTTGCGAGCCGTTCACCAGCCCCGCCTGATCGTTGAGCATCACCGTCGCCGACCCCAGGGTTTCGCAGGCGTCGGCCAACAGCGATTCGTTGTCGGCGTCGGGATTGGCCATGTACAGCGTGTTGGACTTGTAGGGCGGGGCCATGAACTCAGCGCTGGACGGGCCGAGGTAATGATCGAGGGCGCGGTCGGCGGCTTCGTGGAATTTCTTTGAGTTGGCGGATTCGTAGGGAGATGCCGCGTCGGTGGGGGGCGGGTTTGGGGTTACTTTGAACATATCCAGATCCTCATTTGGCTGGCCACCGCTTTCCTACTAAAGAAAGTGGAGGCAGCTGTGCGCAGGTTAGTAGACCGGGGATCTGGGAAACCGGCGCGCCCGAGAGCGCCCTGCGCACAGCCACCATAAAGCTCAGGCGAGACCTGACTGTCTGATGAACGATGCACCCCAAATACTCCGGGCTACTAAACCCGATCACTGATAGGCAGTGACGCAATCACAGTAGCGATGAGGTCTGGGGCGCACAAGCCGGCGGATTCTGGCGCAGGCGTAGGCAGCGGCGCAAGGAATTGTGGGTGGTTTCGCTGAATGTCTGGCGGCTTTAAACAGTTGTGCCAAGGCGTGTTTAATCGGTGTGGCGAATGACGCCTTCGCGAGCAAGCTCGCTCCCACAAGGGGATCTGCGATGAACTCGAAAGTGCAGGCAACCGAAAAACTACAGTGGGAGCGCGCTTGCGCGCGAAGGGGCCATCAGCATCACCGCCGCG
>NZ_JASCPT010000076.1:0-27241 GCF_029959775.1 Pseudomonas sp. PS01270
GGATTTATCCCCGCTGGGCTGCGGAGCAGCCCCGCTTTTCCTGATTAAAGCGAGGACTGCTGCGCAGCCCAGCGGGGATGAATCCCCTCACCACAGTGTCTATGTCAGCCTTCAGAGGCTATGCCAGCCTTCAGTGTCTATGCCAGCCTTCAAAGGCTATGTCAGACAAAGGAGTCGTCGTCATCGAAGAACGACGAATTGTCGCTGCTGTAATCGGCGTCGCTGAAACCGCCCTGGTCATTGCCCGAGAAGCCGTTGTCCGCCACGCGCTGATCATCGCCCCAGCCGTTGTTGCTCTGATCGGCGACCTGCGCCGGTTCTTCCTTGATGACCTCGACGATTTCTTCCGGTTGCTGATTGTGGTGGAACAGGCTGCTGATGCCCTGCGCCAGCATCACACCGCCGGCCACGCCAGCGGCGGTTTTCAGCGCGCCGCCGAGGAAGCTGTTGCCCGCCGCCGGAGCAGCCTGCTGCGCGTAGTTAGGCGGCGCGGCACCGAAGCTCTGTTGTGGCGCCGGTGCCTGGTAGCTCTGCTGCGGCGCCGGCTCGCGCCAGCCGCCGGTAGATGCGGGCGCTGCGCTCTGGCTCGGCGCCGGACGCGAATTGCCGCCACCAAAAATGCTCGACAGGAAACCACCGCCACCGCTCGCTGCCGGTGCGCCGCTCTGCGCCTTGGCCGATTGCAGTTCAGCCTGCAAACGCTGCATCTGCTGGGTCAGCTGCTTGTTCTGCTCGTCGAGGCTTTTCAGCGCGGCCTCTTGCACCAGAATCGCCTGGGTCATGAAATAACCTGCCGCCGGCTGGCGCGTCAGGTGTTCCTTGATCCGCGCCTCGGCCTGGGCGTCGCGCGGGGCTGCCTCCGTTTCGGCCTGTTGCAGCCGGGAAAACAGTCCATCGATCAGGGTTTGCTCTTCGCTGTTCATGGCGACCTCGTAGATTGCCGGTAATAACGTGCCCGTGCCCACTCTGGGCGCGGTGCTCTCCTGTAATGGAGACAGTGACAAAACGTTTCAATGGCCTTTACCGAATGTTTACGTTTGTGTCGCCCCGCGTTGCATCGGTTAAAGTGAGCCACTGTTTTCGACCTGCGATACCGACTGATGAATGCCCTCGAAGTACTGCGCGACTCTTTGTATTTTTTCAAACGCCATCTGGGCAGCATCGTGCAGTTGTGCCTGCCGCTGGTGATTGTCGAAGCCTTCTTGCAGCAGGCGGTCGATCACGCCACCGGGCCGGACACCTTCGCCGGCGTCAGCATCATCGTCGGCCTGCTGGTGTATCCGCTGTACACCGCCGCGCTGATCCTGTTTCTCGATGCGCGCAGCCGTGGCGAGTCGCCGCGCAACCGTGACCTGCTGGCGATGGCCGCAACCCTGTGGCCGCGCTTCGCGGTGCTGACCGCGCTCAATACCTTGCTGATCCTGCTCGGTCTGTCGCTGTACTTCCTGCCGGGTCTGATGCTGATGGTCATGCTTGCCTTCGCCGAATACCTGCTGGTGCTGCGCGGCCTCGGACCGTTGCAGGCGATGAAGGAAAGTCTGCGCCTGACCCGTGGGCACTTCTGGCGCATCCTGCTGTGCATTCTCTGCGTGATGACACCGTTGTGGCTGCTCAAGGGCGCGACGCTGGCGGTGTACCCCGAACCGCAGAATCCGCTGATTGCCGGGCTGATCGACAGCGCCCACAGCTTCCTGCAACTGTTCACCAGCGTGGTGCTGTTCCGCCTGTTCATGCTGATCAGCGAATTGCCTGACAAACGTAACGGCGCAGTCTGACCGCGCCGTGCTTGGGCTTCGTCGCTGCCGTCAGGTATGCTCGGGGCCACTTTCTGTAACGCTATAAGCCGAGCCATGACCCGTCTGCTGCGCTACACCCTGCTCCTCGTCATCCTCGCCGCCGTCCTGTTCGGTGTGCTGCTGTTCAGCCTGACCTGGCGCCCCGATGCCCGCGAAACCCTGCCGGTCAGTTGCGGCACTACCGCGCCGACACTGGTGCCCGGGCAAGCGCTGAAAGTCATGACCTGGAACGTGCAGTTCCTCGCCGGCAAGCGCTACGTGTTCTGGAATGATCTGGCCGAAGGCGACGATGAAGCGCCGACCGCCGAAGACATGGCCTTCAGCCTCGACGAAGTAGCGCGGGTGATCCGTGACGAACAACCCGATGTGGTGCTGTTGCAGGAGCTCGACGACGGCGCCAAGGCCAGCGATTACCAGAACCAGCTCAAACTGTTGCAGGAACGTGTCGCCGATCTGTACCCGTGCAGCACCAGCGCCTTCGACTGGAAAGCCGATTTCGTCCCCGAGCCCCACATCTACGGCAGCGTCGGCCGCCAGTTGGCCACGTTGAGTCGCTATCGCATCGAACACGCCGAACGCCTGCAACTGCCCGTCGCCCCGAGCAACTTCATCAGCCGCCAGTTCCAGCCCAAAGACGCTTTGCTCGCAGTCAAACTGCCGCTCAGCGATGGCGGACAACTGACCGTGTTCAACACCCACTTGCAGCGCGCCAGCCACGCGGACGGCAACGTGCAGGCGCAAGTGGCTGCCGTGGCCAAAATCCTCGACAAATATGAAAGCCAAGGCCTGCCGTGGCTGATCGGTGGCGATTTCAATCTGCTGCCGCTGGGCCAGTATCGACGCCTGCCGGTCGAGCGCCGCACGCCCTACTCTGCCGACAGCGAACTGCATCTGCTGTGGGACAAGTACCCGATGATCCCGACCAACAACGAGGCCGGCGGTATCGATCGGGCCAAATGGCTGACCCATTACCCCAACGACCCCGGCCTCAACGGCCCGGATCGCACGGTGGATTATCTGTTCTACAGCCCGAAGCTCAAACGCCTGCAAGCACAGGTGCGGCAGGACGATACCTTGCGCATCTCCGACCACTTGCCGGTGATTGCGCGATTCTTGCTACCCGCTGCGCCATAAGCGTTTGGCCCTTATAAACCGGGCGGAACGTAGCCCGGAACATAGCGGACATTGGCGCACTTGCCGTGCAGTATTCGCCCGTCTTCGATCAGGAACTGGGCGATCTTCTTCTGCTGATTGATCTTCGCCTGCAACTTGCAGGTAGAACTGTGGCCGACCTGTTGGTAGTGCTCGGTGTACACCATGCCATTGCCGGTATGGGTCATCGAAGTGCCGGCCGCTTCGGTGGAGGTCCAGCTCGCGGACTTGTGCCAGGTCAGTACGGCCAAGGGTTCGCCGTTCGGGCCGGTTTCCTTTGCCATCGCGTCGGGCGTGCCGAACAGGTCCAGTGCTTCCTGGAGATCGCGACCTTCCCAGCGGCTCTGCGCGATGGTGGAACAGCCGCTCAAGAGCAATCCTGCCAGCAGGGTTGCCAGCCATAAACGTGTGTAAGTCATTGGATGCCCCGGCTTATTTCTTCAGTTCGAGCAGGCTGTCGATGTTGTCCATCATCTGGCTCTTTTGCTGAATCGGCGCGAGCTTGAAGAACATCTGCTGCAGCATCTCGATCATCTGCAGGTATTCCATCTTGCCCACGGCGGCCATGTCGTTTTTCGCGCGACTGCCCGGCGCACAGGCAAACTTCAATGCTTGCTGGACCCAGAACTCTTTCGGCGTCTGCCATTGGTTGGCAACTTTCAGATGACGCATGGTGTAGGCGAGGCGCTCGATGGACTGGCCATTGATAAAACGTACCTTGCCTGTAGCGCACTGGGCTTCGAGGTTGTAGACGTCGATCATCGGTTTGCCCGGTTCTTCATAAACCAGAGTCACCGCGACCATGGTCGCGCCTTTGGTTTTCTGCGAAGGCACTACCGACGTCGCATCGGCGACGTACATGATGTTTTTCTGGGGCACGCCGTTGCCGTAGATAATCCACCAGTCGCCAATCGGATTGGGCTCTTCGGCCATGGCCGGATTGGAGGCGGCCAATAGCGCAGCCGACAAGAAGATCAACTTCTTCAGCTTGAAGAAAGAGGTCATGGGCAGTTCCGTTCCTTGGGCGCAAGTTGCCAGGCAACAAGGCTGGTTATTGTTCAGGCGGCGATTTTGCGAGCCTGAACAACCAAGGGCAATTAGCACGGATGGGCTAATGGCGCGCAGCCATTGCGGGTCAGGTGCCGCGTGGTTTCGCCCGCGCCGTGGCTTCGGCGACCAAGGGATCGTCCGGCCAATAGTGCTTCGGATAGCGCCCCTTGAGATCCTTCTTCACCTCGGCATAGGTGCTGCGCCAGAAGTTGGCCAGGTCCTGCGTGACCTGCACCGGCCGCCGCGCTGGAGACAGCAGGTGCAGCTTGACCACTTGCCGGCCGCCGGCGATCCGTGGCGTATCGGCCAGACCAAACAGCTCCTGCAAACGCACCGCGAGAATCGGTGGATGTTCGCTGTAATCCAGACGAATCGATGAACCCGACGGCACGCTCAAATGATGCGGCGCCAGTTCGTCGAGTTTCTGTGGCAGCGGCCACGGCAGCAGATTACGCACGATGCTCGACAGGTCGAGGTTGGCGAAATGGCTGAGCCGCGAGACCTTGCCCAGATACGGCATCAGCCAGTCTTCCAGGGTATTCAACAATGCCGCATCGCTGACATCCGGCCATTGGCTGTCGTCTTGGGTGCTCAGATCGAGCTGACGCAACAGCGCCACCCGCGCCTGCCACTGGCGCAGTTCCGGGGTCCACGGCAACAACTCCAGACCCTTGCGCCGCACCAGATTGACCAGCGCCTGACTGCGCGCGTTTTCATCCAGACCGGTCAACGGTTCGCGGCTGAGAATCAGCTCGCCGACCTTACGCTGGCGCTCGGCACGCAGCACGCCTTCGCGTTCATCCCAATCGAGTTGATCGACGCTGCGCACTTGCTCGGCGAGCACCGAATCGAACAGCGCCGGATCGAAATCCGCCGCCAGATAGATGCGTTCTTCGCGCTGACCCTGACGGCTGCCGAGGTCGGCGATGACGATCCACTCGTGCTTCATCAGGCTATCGGCCTCAGCGAACAGCGCCGCGCGGCCGTTGGCCAAACGGTATTCGGCCCCACCGGCACGCCGTTGCTGGGCGACGCGATCCGGGTAGGCCAGCGCCAGCAGCGCGCCGAGCCAGCGCGGATGCTCGGGATCGTTTACCGGTTCGCTCGGCTTGCCGCGCAGGTAACCGCGATACTGCCGGGCCAATTGCCGGGCGCGTTGCACCCCGCCCTGCGCGCCACGACCGGCACGTTCTTCGCCGGAAAGCAGAACCAATCGGCTGTGCAGATCCGCACCAGCGCCGCGCAGGATATCGCGCTCGCCGAGCAGCGCCGCCACATCGCAGGCCATTGCCGCCAGCCCCAGCGCCTGACCGCGCAACAGCAAATGCGCGATGCGCGGATGCGCCGGCAGTTCGGCCATGGCCTGGCCGTGGGCCGTCAGCGTGTCGCCGTGCACGGCGCCGAGCCGTTGCAGCAAATCCTGCGCTTGGGCATACGCGGCGGCTGGCGGTATGTCGAGCCAGACCAGTTCGCCCGGGGTCACGCCCCAGCGCCCCAGCTGCAAAGCGAGGCTGGCCAGATCCGCCGAGAGAATTTCCGCGCTGCCATAAGCCGCCAGTTGTTCGTGCTGATCCTGTGACCACAAGCGATAACACACGCCCGGCTCCAATCGCCCGGCGCGGCCGGCACGCTGGGTGGCGCTGGCCTTGGAGATGCGTTGGGTGTCGAGGCGGGTCATGCCGCTGCCCGGATCGAAACGCGGCACCCGCGCCAGCCCGGCATCGATGACCACGCGCACGCCGTTGATGGTCAGGCTGGTCTCGGCGATGTTGGTTGCCAGCACCACTTTGCGCTGACCGGGCGGCGCCGGATCGATCGCTGCACGTTGCGCATTGAGGTCGAGTTCGCCGTGCAACGGGCACAGCAGAACGTCTTTGCGCTCGCCGATGGCGTCGGCTAATTGCTGGTGCACGCGACGGATTTCCGCTTGTCCCGGCAGGAACACCAGCAGGCTGCCGGTCTCGTCGTGGAGCGCTTCGAGCACGGTTTGGGTAACGCGCTGATCGATGTATTCGCCTGGTTGGAACGGCCGGCCCCAGCGCATCGTCACCGGGTACATGCGCCCTTCGCTGCGCAGAATCGGCGCGTCATCGAGCAACCCGGCCAGACGCTCGCCTTCGAGGGTGGCCGACATCAGCAGAATCTTCAGCGGCTGTTCAGCGCGAAACAGCTCGCGACCGTTCAGACTGAGGGCCAGCGCCAGATCGGCGTCGAGACTGCGTTCATGAAATTCGTCGAAGATCAGTAAGCCCACACCCTCCAGCGCCGGGTCGTCCTGCAAGCGCCGGGTGAGAATGCCTTCGGTGACCACTTCGATACGCGTCTTCGGGCCAACCTTGCTGTCGAGGCGGATGCGATAGCCGACGGTTTCACCGACCTGCTCGCCGAGCTCGCTGGCCAAACGCTCCGCCGCCGCCCGCGCAGCCAGACGCCGAGGTTCGAGCATGACAATGGTCTGCCCGGCCAGCCAGGCTTCATTGAGCAAGGCCAAAGGCACGCGGGTGGTTTTACCGGCGCCGGGCGGTGCTTCGAGCACGGCTTCGTGGCGTGACGCGAGGGCTTCACGCAGGGCGGGTAAAACATCGTCGATCGGCAAAGAAATCATGCTGGCTCCCCAGGGCGTGCCCACAGTAAATTGCGAGTCGCGTTAAAGCTGTGAGCGTGCCAGGCAAGGCGCCGGACGCGGGCAAGGGTCGTTTCCTTGCCAAGTCCCGCAACGCAGCATGGCGCGTTCACAGCTTTAGCCCGGAGGGCCGAACCCCGGTAGAATTCATCAGCCTTCACGCGGTGTCGATCTGGAGAAAACAACTTCAATCCTCAACGTATTTCAGTAGGGGTGAGACGAGGCCGCAATTTACTGTGGGTACGCCCTGCCCGCCGCGAGTATAACGACGAACTGTCTGACGTTCGTCAGGGTCTTAACTTCACAAGACGAAGCTTCGTTATTTGATGACTCAGGAGACATTTCCATGCGCTTACCCTCTCGCCTGATCGGCGGTGTTCTGGTTGCCACTCTGCTCACGCAACTGTCGGCGTGCGGTTCGATTTTCTACCCGGACCGGCGTGGCCAGATCGACGGCAAGATCGACCCGGCGATTGCCGTGCTCGATGCCGTCGGCCTGCTGTTCTACATCATTCCCGGGCTGATCGCGTTTGCCGTCGACTTCGCCACCGGGGCGATCTATTTCGAACCAGGCCACACCGCGCAGATCGATCCGGCCAAGCTCAAGCAAGCCATCGGCCCGGATGGACAGGTCGACAATCACAAGTTGCAGGCGATTCTTGAGAGCGAGCTGGGAAGAGACTTTCCCCTCGACGATCCACGCCTGATCCAGCACAAGGGCAGCACCCAGCAACTGGCGATGTTCGGCCTGCAACCGGCCGCTTGAATAAGGACGTTCAATGACCTCCAGCCCCGAACACGCCCGCCTGCTGCGGCTGGCGACCCGCGCCTCGGTGGCGGTCGCGTGCACGCTGATCATCGCCAAAGCGATTGCCTGGTGGCTCAGCGGATCGGTGAGCATGCTCGCCGGCCTCACTGACTCGGCGCTGGATGGCGTCACCTCGATGCTCAATCTGCTGGCGGTGCATTACGCCTTGCGCCCGGCGGATGACGATCACCGTTATGGCCACGGCAAAGCCGAATCGCTGGCGGGCATGGCCCAGGCGTTGTTCATCGGTGGCAGCGCGGTGCTGATCGCGTTTCAGGCCTACCAACGCTTGCAGACGCCGGAACCGCTTGGCGCACCGTGGCTGAGCATCGGTGTGATCGTGTTTTCCCTGCTGCTGACGGCCGCGCTGCTGATGTTGCAGCACCGGGTAATCAGGCAGACCGGCTCCAACGCCGTGCGTGCCGACTCCCTGCATTACCGTTCGGACCTGCTGCTCAACGGCAGCATCCTGATCGCGCTGGTGTTGGCCGGGATGGGTTTTGCACAACTGGACGCGTGGTTCGGGCTGGGAATCGCCGTGTACATTTTCTGGAGTGCGATCCAGATCGCCCGGGAAAGTTTTTCGGTGTTGATGGACGAGGAACTGCCGACCGATGTCAGCCAGCACATGCTCGAACTGGCGTGCAGCGTGCCGGGTGTGCTCGGCGCGCACGACCTGCGCACGCGGATCTCGGGCAACCACTGGTTTGTGCAATTGCACCTGGAACTGCCGGGCGAACTGACCCTGTCAGTCGCCCATGGCATCAGCGACCAAGCGGCGGCGGCGATTCACAAGGCCTATCCGAAGGCCGAAGTGCTGGTGCACGCTGACCCACAGGAAGTAGTGCTCGCCGCCCGCACTCAGTAATTGACCTGATAACCGCGACTGCTCAGGCAATTGCCCTGCGCCTGGCGATAAGCCTGAACCACTTCGGGTGCCGGTTGATAGGTCGCGGTGCGCGGGTCGAAACCGCTTTGCTGCACCGCGTACTGAGAGCACTGGTAACCGTCCTGCTGCACTTGCTGCGGCGACTGGCCGTTGGCCGGATAGGCTTCGACGTCATAGCCCTGAGCTGGCGGCTGCGGCGGTTGCTGCAGCGGCGGCTCGACCACCACGTAATCCTGCGTCGCCTCCTGATAGGCGTAATACGAGCCGGCGGCGAGGAACAGCAGCGAGCCGCCGATCCACACTTCACGGGCGTAATCCGGCAAATACTGGATGCGGATCCCGCGCGGTGGCTGCACGACGATGTAGCGTGGGCCTTGCGGGCGATACCAATAGCCACCGGAATAGAAGTAATCCTGACCGCGATACGGCACGCGGTAATCACGATCCGGGAAACGGTCGATCACATGGCCTGGACGATACTGCGGGCCAGGACCCCAGCCATTGCCATGACCGTTCGGCCGTCCCGGCCAGCGGTTGTCATCGGGACGCGGCTGCGTCTGCCATTGCTGATTGTGGTAACCGTTCTGCGGGCGCTCGTCGCGGTAGTAACCCTGACGCGGTTCCTGGGTCTGGCGCACGGCGTCGGGTCGCGACTGGATCGGCAGGTTGTTGCCCGGCTGGCGAGGCGGTTCTGGACGATCATCGACACGGTTGCGGTTCTGCCATTGACCGTCATTGTTATGCGGCTGGCCGTTGTGCTCGAACTGACGGCTGTTGTCGCCACGGATGATCCCGTCCTTCTGCGGCCCGTTGCCCGGCCCACGATTCTGCGGCTCATCGGCCAGCGCTTGCGCACTGACACCCACACACAGCAAACCAACACCGGCCAGACGCCAGATGCGCGAATTCATGCTTTTCCTCACTGCGGGAGCCTGTCGTTGGCAGGGCTTGTTGCTGAGACTCGAAACAGCCCCACCGGGTTCTGCAACAGGTTATCAGTCGCGCGACTTATTTATTGAGGCGCCAAGATGAAATCGCAGGCAAGAAAAAAGGGAGACCCGTCGGCCTCCCTTCTGAGAACTTCGTCCTGGCTCGACGCTTTTGACGTCGGCTCACCTCACGCCGTCTTCTGGACAGTGTGCAGCTCGGGGGCCGGCACATCCCCGGTGGGGGTGGCGGCCGCGGCGGGCCTGATTGGGCGGGCCGCGTGGACTGTGTTACCGAGCAGTGATTCTGGTGTTAAGAATAAGCCTGAGGCTGCGACAGAGGATTGCGAAAATTGCTCAATTAAACAGCGCTTGCGCAATTTTTAACCCTGGATAGATAATCCGCCGCAATAGTTACGACCAAGGACAGATTGATGAGCAAACTCGACCGGTATGACCTGAGTATTTTGGCGGAATTGCAGCGCGACGCCCGTATCTCCAACCAGGAACTGGCCGAACGCATCGGTCTGTCGCCCTCGCCTTGCTCGCGCCGGGTCAAGCAGCTGGAAGACGATGGCTATATCTCGCGCCAGGTTGCATTGCTCGATCGCAAGATGCTCGGCTTGAGCCTGACCGCGTATGTGCTGATCGGCATGGACCGGCACACGCCGGAACGCTTCGAGAATTTCGAAGCGGCGATCCGCACATTGCCGCAAGTGCTGGAGTGCAGCCTGGTGACCGGAGTGGATGCCGACTACCAGTTGAAAGTGGTGGTGCCGGATATGGATCACTATCAGAAATTACTGCTGGGACACCTGACCCGGATTGAAGGGGTCACCAGCGTGCGGTCGAGTTTTGTGCTGAATCAGGTGCTCAACAGCACCGAACTGCCGCTGACTCATTTGCGTAGCTGAGCAAAAGCCCCTCACCCCAGCCCTCTCCCGGAGGGAGAGGGAGCCGACCGCAGGGTCAGGCGTTATACATCGACCTGAAAGCCCGAGTCGATTACGGATTCGCAACAGCTGGAACAGGTCGACATAGCTCATCAGCATCCCCCGATCGGTCCCCTCTCCCTCCGGGAGAGGGTTAGGGTGAGGGCAACAATTGCGGATCAGCCCCAGATCAATGCCACCCCACCGACCATGGCGTATACTCGCCGCCGCCCTTTCAGCCCTGTCCGCGCCGGAGATCGCCAATGGATCCAGCACTGTTCGAAGAGTGGATGATGACCGGTCTGGTCAGCATCCTGATCATTTTCATGGGTTTCATCGTCTGGGATCTGGCGAAGAAGTCCAAGGCCGGGCGGTTCGGCTCGTTCATTCTGTTTTTCGTGCTGGGCCTGGGCGTGGCCGCGTTCATCATCAAGAGTGTGGTGATCGGCCTGATCGAATCCGGCGCCTTATAAGCGCGCCGGCACTTCCCGCCACTGGCCCTGATCCAGCCCTTCAATCGTCCAGTCGCCAATCCTGACCCGCACCAGCCGCAACGTCGGCAATCCGACCGCCGCCGTCATGCGCCGCACCTGACGGTTGCGCCCTTCGCGAATCACCAGTTCCAGCCATGAAGTCGGTATGGTCGCGCGAAAGCGTACCGGCGGATTGCGCGGCCACAATTGCGGCTCAGCCAGTTGCCGCGCTTCGGCGGGCAGGGTCATGCCGTCATTCAGCTCGACACCATCGCGCAGGCGCTGCAACTGCTCGGCCGTCGGCTCGCCCTCCACCTGCACCCAATAAGTCTTCGCCAGTTTGTGTTTCGGATCGGCGATGCGCGCCTGCAACTGGCCGTCGTTGGTCAGCAGCAACAAACCCTCGCTGTCGCGATCCAGACGTCCGGCCGGATAAATTCCCGGCACATCGATGTAATCCTTGAGTGTCGCCCGCCCTTCACCGTCGCTGAATTGCGTCAGCACATCGAAGGGTTTGTTGAACAGGATCAGTTTCGGCTCGGCCGGTGGTGCCTTGGCAACACGACGCGGGGCAGAAGACTGAGGCTTCACGCCGGGACGGCGGGAAGGTGGACGCGGGGGACGGGACATAAGAGACAGAACATTTAGCGATCAGGGCTGACAATGCTAGTGCCCTGACCGCCAAATGACCACGACTAACCGTTAACGGAACGGCGGCTCGTCGAAGCTGCGCAGTTTGCGCGAGTGCAGCGAGTTGAGTTCGGTACGCAGCAGATCCACCGCTTCGATGCCGATTTTCAAATGCTGGCTGACCGCGCGCTCATAGAAGGCGTTGGCCGAGCCCGGCAGTTTGATTTCGCTGTGCAGCGGCTTGTCCGAAACACAGAGCAACGTGCCGTACGGCACCCGCAGGCGATAACCCTGCGCTGCGATCGTGCCGCTTTCCATGTCCACCGCAACCGCGCGGGACAGGTTGATCAGCGGCCGTTCTTGCGCCCAGCGCAGTTCCCAGTTGCGGTCGTCGTAGGTCAGAACCGTGCCGGTGCGCAGTCGTTTCTTCAGGTCGTCGCCTTTCTCGCCGGTGACATTCGCCGCTGCCTGTTGAAGCGCAAGCTGCACTTCGGCCAGTGCCGGGATCGGAATATTCGGCGGCACCACACGATCAAGAATGCCGTCGCGACGCATGTAGGCGTGGGCCAGCACGTAATCGCCGATGGTCTGCGACTGACGCAGGCCGCCGCAGTGGCCGATCATCAGCCAGCAATGCGGGCGCAGCACGGCCAAGTGATCGGTAATGTTCTTGGCGTTGGACGGGCCGACACCGATATTCACCAGCGTCACGCCGTGGCCATCGCTGGCGATCAGGTGATAGGCCGGCATCTGGTAACGGTGCCAGACCACACCGGCGGCAATCGCCGAGGCTTCACCGTGGTCCATGCTCTTCTCGATGATCACGTTGCCGGGCAGGACCATGCGCACGAAACGCGGGTCGCGGCGCAACTGCTCCAGACCATGAACGATGAATTGGTCGACGTAGCGGTGATAGTTGGTCAGCAGAATCCACGGCTGCACATGGCGCCAGTCACTGCCGGTGTAATGCACCAGCCGGCGCAGCGAGAAGTCCACGCGCGCCGCGTCGAACAGTGCCAGTGGCAGCGGATCGGTGTTTTCCCAGTCGTAGAGGCCGTCGGCAATGCCATCGGTAGCGGCGGACAGATCGGTACTCGGGAACACCCGCGCCAGCACCGCCGCAGTGACGCCGGAACCGGCCAGTTCATCGCCCTGCTCGACCACGTACGGATACGGAATGTTCTGCTGGCTGACGCCGACTTCGACGGTCACGGTGAAGTCGTGCATCAACGGCGTCAGTTGTTCAAGCAGGTATTTGCGAAACGCCGCCGGGTGGGTGACGGTGACGCTGTAAGTGCCCGGCAACTGTACCTTGGCGTAAGCGCGGGTGGTCTGCGGCACTTCGCCCTGGCAGTGGTAGGTCAGACGCAGTTCGGGATAACGAAACAGGGCACGCTGTTCGGCGTCGGGCTCGACGCGGTCCTTGAGGTAACGCTTGAGGGCAGAATTCAGCGCAGTGGTGGCCCGCTCATGCAGCTCGGCCAGACGATCCACGGCTTGTTCGGCGGTTTGAACGACAATAAACGCTTCGGTCACGATCAGCTTCCTGTGTTCTGACTTGCAGAGCTTCATCTTGCCTGCATCGTGGACGCACGGGAACAGTGGCGTTGTGGGTGTACCGAAATCTTTAAATCAATGAAGATCCCATGTGGGAGCGAGCTTGCTCGCGAATACGGTTTGTCATTCAACATTTATGTCGACTGATGTACCGCTTTCGCGAGCAAGCTCGCTCCCACAGGTTTAGGGGGTGTTTGGGAGATGGGGTCAGAAGCCTTGTGGAGTCGAGCGTGCGACGATCGCTTCAACGTCCAGCCCACGCGGCAACGCGCCGTAGACGCGACCGCCACCGCTCAGACGGCTGGCAATGAAGGCATCGCTGACCACGGAATTCCCAGCCTCCAGCAACAGTTTGGCCTGCAATCCAAGGGCAATGTCTTCGGTCAACTGCCGCGCCCGATACTGAATGTCACTGGTGTCCTTGAACTGCGCCTGCAACTGCTGAATGTGCGCGGCCAGACGCTTGTCGCCATGGCCATCGCCCAGTTCGCTGAACAGCACATCCAACACACCCGGCTCCTTCGACAATGCGCGCAGCACATCCAGACATTGCACATTCCCCGAGCCTTCCCACGTCGAATTCACCGGCGCTTCCCGGTACAGACGCGGCAGGATGCTGTCTTCGACATAACCGGCGCCGCCCATGCATTCGGCGGCCTCGTTGATCATCCCCGGCGCACGCTTGCAGATCCAGTATTTGCCCACTGCCGTCACCAGCCGCGCGAACTGCGCTTCGTGGCGATCATCCAGATGATCGAGCGCCTTGCCCATGCGCAGACTCAGCGCCAGCGCGGCCTCGCTTTCCAGGGCCAGATCGGCCAGCACGTTTTGCATCAGCGGCTGCTCGCTGAGCAATTTGCCGCCGACCTTGCGGTGCGCGCAGTGATGGCTGGCCTGGGTCAGTGCCTGGCGCATCAGCGAGCTGGAGCCGACCATGCAATCGAAACGGGTCATCGCTACCATTTCGATAATGGTCGGCACGCCGCGCCCTTCTTCGCCGATCATCCACGCCAGCGCCCCACGAAATTCCACTTCGCTGGAGGCGTTGGACTGGTTGCCGAGTTTGTTTTTCAGACGCTGGATGTAGAACTGATTGCGCGTGTCGTCCGGGCGATGGCGCGGCAGCAGGAAGCAACTCAAACCCTTGTCGGTTTGCGCCAATGTCAGGAAGGCGTCGCACATTGGCGCCGAACAAAACCACTTGTGCCCGACCAGTTCATAGGCCTGACCCGGGCCGCTGGCGCCGACCGGATAGGCTTTGGTGGTGTTGGCGCGAACGTCGGTGCCGCCCTGCTTCTCGGTCATCGCCATGCCGATGGTCACGCCGGCCTTGTGCGCCATGCCGACGTTGCGCGGATCGTAGTCGGTGGCGAGGACTTTCGACAGCCACTGTTCGGCCAGGTCCGGCTGCAAGCGCAGGGCCGGCACGCTGGCGAAAGTCATGGTCAACGGGCAACCACTGCCGGCCTCGGCCTGGCTGTGCAGATAGGTCATCGACGCGCGGGCGACATGTGCGCCGTCCTGCGGGTGCGCCCACGGCAGCGAGGTCAGGCCATGTTCAATCGCCGTGCGCATCAGCTCGTGGTAGGCCGGGTGAAACTCGACCAGATCGATGCGATGACCGTAGCGATCATGGCTGGCAAATACCGGTTTGTTCTGGTTGGCGAGAAACCCCGCTTCCATCAGCGGCCCACCCGCGAGTGCGCCATAGGCATCGATCCGCGCCTCGGCCCAACCGGCGCCAAAACGCCGCGACCACTCCTGTAACGGCAGGTCGATGCGGTACAGGTTGGTGCCGTCCAGCGACGGCGGCTGATTGGTGACTTCGTGGGTTTCGGCGAACTGATGCAGGTTCATGACGGCGCTCCGTGTTCAGCAATGGCACCAGTTAAGCACTGGTGCTTTTTTGAACAAAGTGTCATAGGCGCCGTTTTTGCGGCGCTTTTACCCCATCAGCAACTGAGTACGCGGCGCTGCAAGGCAGCCTGCAGATCCTCGAATTTCACCGGTTTGGGCAGATAGTCGATTGCCGCGCCCGGGGCGCATTGTTCGCGATCCGCACCCAGCGCCAGCATGAACACTGGCAAATGCGCGCAGCCTGGCAATGCATGGATCTGGCAGCACAGCGATGCACCTTCGTGGCGGGGCAACTGGCAATCGATCAGCACTGCATCGAAACTTTCCCGTTGCAGGCAGTCCAGCGCGGCGGCGCCGTTGTCAGCGCTGCGCACGCGGAAACCGAGCTTGAGCAACATGCCACGCATCACCAGTTGATTGACGCTGTTGTCGTCCACCAGCAGCACCGTGCAGTCCTGCGGCGCAAGAATGCAATCGCGAGTCGGCTGATCCGCAGGCGCTTCGATCACCGGCAGTTCGAATTCGACATCGAGCTGGAAGCGGCTGCCGCGTCCCGGCTCGGAGCGATGGGTGAGTTTGCCGCCGAGCAATTCGACCAGTTGCCGACAGATCGCAAGACCCACCCCCAAGCCGCCATATTCACGAGTCATCGAACCGTCGAGCTGGAAGAAACGCTGATACAGCGTGGCCTCGCCCAGATCAGTGAAACCGATACCGGTGTCGATCACCGCAAACGACAGCGCCATGCGGTTATCCATCGACGGCCGCCCGGTAACGCGTAGCGCCAGGCCGCCGACGCGGGTGAACTTGATCGCATTGTCCAGCAGGCATTCCAGGCACTGCGCCAGTTTCGCGCTGTCGCCGAGCAAGCGATCCGGCAGGGTCGGCAGCACCTCGACCTTGAAGTCCAGCGACTTGCTCGCTGCATTGCCTTCGAACTGCACGCGCAACGCTTCGATCACGCCGCGCAGGCTGAAACTGCCCGGCGTCGCCTTGAGTTTGCCGGCCTGCAATTCAGTAAGCGTGAGGATGCCATTGACCATGCGCATCATGTCGCGGGCGGAACCGGCGGCGGTCTGTTGATATTGCTCAAGCTCGGGATCGAGGTCGACGGTCTGCATCAGCTCCAGCGAACCGATCACCCCATTCATCGGCGTGCGCAATTCGTGGGTCAACGTCGCGAGGAATTCGTCCTTGAGCTTGTTGCTGTGGGCCAGTTGCTGGTTGAGCACTTCGAGTTTCTGCCCGGCGTCGAACAAGGTCTGCGCCTGTTGTTCGCGCATGGCGTTGATGCGATCGGCCAGCGCCAGCGACAGCAGCGCCACCTCGATGGCCGAGCCGATCTGGCTGGCGTACATGGTCAGGAATACGTTGGGCAGCAGCCCCAGCACCATCAGCGTGTTGACGATGCCGCCGAGCAGGAAAGCCGACCAGGCGATGATGAAGTAACGCGCAACGCGCAAGCCGCGCCACCAGGCAAGAATCCCGGCGGCGAAGATCACCACGGTGAAGGTCAGCGCCAGTGTGGTCGCCAGGCGCAGGGCCAGGGCGTAACTGGTCATCAGCGACAGGCCGATCACCAGTGCACTGAAGGCAATAAGGCCGATCAGCAAACGATCCAGCCAGGGGCTGTGGGTCTTGGTTTGCAGGAAACTGCGGGCGAACTGGCTGCCGAACAGCCCGGCGCAACCGATGAAGAACGGCGTCGCGGCGTTGGCCCACCATGGGTTGTCCGGCCAGAAATACTCGACCGCCGCGCCATTCACCGACAATTGATAGAGGCCGAACGAGCCGATATAGAAAATGTAATAGAGGTAACTGGTGTCGCGCACGCTCAGGTAGATGAACAGGTTGTAAACCAGCATCCCCAGCAGCACGCCATAAATGATGCCGAGCACATACAGGCGCACCGGTTGGTCTTCGAGGTACGCGGTGCTCGACCACAACGTCACCGGCGCCTGGATCGAGCCTTCGCTGGCCAGTCGCAGGTACAGCGTCTGCTGTTGATCCGGCTTGAAGGGAAGGTCGAACAGGTAGTTGTTCTGGCGGATCTCGCGACTGGCGAAAGGCAAGGCATCGCCGGTCTGGCGCACCAGTCGGTATGCACCGGTGGCATCAGGCAAGTAAAGATCGAGGTGATCAAGCGGCGGATAGGCCAGTTCCAGCAACCAGGTGCGCTGGGCGGCCGGGTTGCTCGGGCGGTAATGCAGGTCGATCCTCAGCCAGAACGCCGAACGCGAGTAACCGGCGTTCAGCGTGGCTTTGTCGTGGGCTTTGAACTGGCCGGCGGCGTCTTGCGCGCGGACGTCGGCAATCGTCGCCTGACCGCTCGGGTCTTCGAACACTTGCAGCGATCGGCCCAGTGGCAGGCTCTGGGTGAATTCGTCGAATTCGACAGCGCTCGCCATGAGGGGCAAGCAGAACAGCAACATCAGCAAATAGCGCATTGAAGCCCCAGCGTGGCTCGTCCGGTTGTGTCAGGAAGCCCCCCATTCCCTTTGAGTAGACGTAAAACCGGTATTACCTGTGATTGTTTGGATCCAGCCTAGCATAGCCGTTGATGGCCATTGAGCACCATGGAAATTTTTCCTACAACAGCTCTAGAACGGGCGTTCCAGGGCAAAGCACCGAGATAGAGCTGTTGGGTTGGTCAACTCGCGACGACAGCCTCCTTGATAGATGACCAATTGTGGCGAGGGGATTTATCCCCGTTCGGCTGCGAAGCAGTCGCCAGTCCATCCAGCGAGGTGTGTCAGAAAGAACCGGATTGCAGGGTTTGGGGCCGCTTCGCAGCCCAACGGGGATAAATCCCCTCGCCACAAATGTGCTCCAAATAAAGACTGCGGGGTTGTCCGACAATCTGCTCGCAAACACCGTGAGTACTGAACCCCAAAATCAGCTTTGGTGGTAAGCTCGCGCACCATGAATATCTACAGCTCCCGCCCCGTTGTCCTCTGTCTCTCCGGCCACGACCCCAGTGGTGGCGCCGGCTTGCAGGCAGATATCGAAGCCTTGCTCGCGCAGGGCTGCCATGCGGCTCCGGCCGTCACCGCCCTGACCGTGCAAGACACCGTCAACGTCACTGACTTCCGCGTCCTCGACCGTGAGTGGGTACTGGCCCAGGCCAACGCCGTGCTCAATGACTCCGAAGTCGCCGCAGTGAAACTGGGCATGCTCGGTTCGCTGGAGATGGTCGACACCGTGGTCGAACTGCTCTCGGCGCACCCGCATCTGCCAGTGGTCTGCGACCCGGTGCTGCGTGCCGGCGGCGGCGGACGCCTGGGCAAGGACGAGGTCGGCTACGCGATGCGCGAGCGTCTGCTGCCGCTGTCGATCATTGCCACGCCCAATCTTCCTGAAGCGCGCATCCTCGCCGAACTGCCCGAAGGCACAGCCGACGAGTGCGCGGAAAAACTCCTGCCATTCGTCAAAAACCTGCTGATTACCGGCGGCCATGGCGACGAAACTGAAATCCATAACCGCGTGTACAGCCGCGACGGCCTGCGCGAAACCTTTATCTGCCAGCGCCTGCCGGGCAGCTATCACGGCTCCGGTTGCACGCTGGCCAGCGCCCTCGCCGGTCGCCTGGCTCAGGGCGAACACCTGGCCAGTGCCGTGCGCAGTGCGCTGGATTACACCTGGCGCACTTTGCGCGATGCCGAACAACTGGGCAAAGGCCAGTTCGTGCCGCGTCGCCTGCCGCTGGATTTCTGCTCGTAACGTCGTGAGGTCTGCCCGATGAAACTCCGTGGCCTGTATGCCATTACCGACAGCCAGTTGCTGGCCGGCAAGTTTCTGTCTTACGTGGAGGCGGCGCTCGACGGCGGCGTCACCCTGCTGCAATACCGCGACAAGAGCAGCGACGAGGCCCGCCGTCTGCGCGAGGCCGAGGCGTTGCGCAACCTGTGCGAGCGCTACAAGACGCAACTGATCATCAACGATGACGCCGAACTGGCCGCACGCCTCAACGTCGGCGTGCACTTGGGCCAGACCGACGGCCCGCTGTCGCCGACCCGCGCCCTGCTCGGTTCGAAAGCGATCATCGGTTCGACCTGCCACGGGCAAATCGCTCTGGCCGAACAGGCTGCCAAAGAAGGCGCGAGTTACGTTGCCTTCGGCCGCTTCTTCAATTCCACCACCAAACCCGGTGCGCCGAGTTGCAGCCTCGACTTGCTCGACGAAGCCAAACGCACGCTGCACTTGCCGGTCTGCGCGATCGGCGGCATCACCCTCGATAACGCCGCGCCACTGGTCGAGCACGGTGTTGATCTGCTCGCCGTGATCCACGGTTTGTTCGGCGCCGAGAGCAGCGCCGAAGTGACCCGCCGCGCCCGCGCCTTCAACGAACTTCTGAAAATCTGATTTGAGAGCCCGATCATGTCTCGTTCCGAAACCCTGTTTGCCAATGCTCAGAAACACATCCCCGGCGGCGTCAACTCGCCGGTGCGCGCGTTCAAGAGCGTCGGCGGCACCCCGCTGTTCTTCAAACACGCCGAAGGCGCTTACGTCACCGACGAAGATGACAAGCGTTATGTCGATTACGTGGGTTCGTGGGGCCCGATGATCCTCGGCCACAGCCATCCGGACGTGCTCGACGCGGTGCGCAATCAGCTGCAACACGGCCTGTCCTACGGTGCACCGACGTCGATGGAAACCGAGATGGCCGATCTGGTCTGCTCGCTGGTGCCGTCGATGGACATGGTGCGCATGGTCAGCTCCGGCACCGAAGCGACCATGAGCGCGATCCGTCTGGCCCGTGGTCACACCGGGCGCGACAGCATCATCAAATTCGAAGGCTGCTACCACGGCCACTCCGACAGCCTGCTGGTCAAGGCCGGTTCCGGCGCTCTGACCCAGGGCGTACCGAGCTCGGCCGGCGTGCCGGCAGCCTTCGCCAAACACACCCTGACCCTGCCGTTCAACGACATCGACGCGGTTGAAGCGATGCTCGCCGAAGTGGGTGAGGACGTGGCGTGCATCATCGTCGAGCCGGTCGCCGGCAACATGAACTGCGTGCCGCCAGCGCCGGGCTTCCTCGAAGGTCTGCGTTCGCTGTGCGACAAGCACGGCGTGGTGTTGATTTTCGACGAAGTGATGACCGGTTTCCGCGTCGCCCTCGGCGGTGCCCAGGCGCACTACGGTGTGACGCCGGACCTGACCACGTTCGGCAAGATCATCGGCGGCGGTATGCCGGTGGGCTGCTTCGGCGGCAAGCGCGAGATCATGCAGCGCATCGCCCCGCTGGGCCCGGTGTATCAGGCCGGTACGTTGTCGGGTAATCCGCTGGCGATGGCTGCCGGCCTGACGACCCTGCGTCTGATCAGCCGCCCGGGCTTCCACGCCGAATTGACCGACTACACCTCGCGCATGCTCGACGGTCTGCAACAGCGTGCCGATGCTGCGGGCATCCCGTTCGTGACCACTCAGGCCGGCGGCATGTTCGGTCTGTACTTCAGCGGCGCCGACGACATCGTCACCTTCGACGATGTGATGGCCAGCGACGCGGCAATGTTCGGTCGCTTCTTCCACTTGATGCTGGAAGGTGGCGTGTACCTGGCACCGAGTGCGTTCGAAGCCGGTTTCACCTCGATCGCCCACGGCGAAGCCGAGCTGCAACTGACGCTGGACGCCGCCGAGCGCGCCTTCGCCGCATTGAAATAATCGCCGTACCGCTGACGTTGGCTATGGCCAGCGTCAGCTTTCACCTACATCGCCACGGTTTTTCCGACCTGTCTGCGCAAATCCTGCCCGAATCGGGCGATATATTCCCCACGCAGCAGAAAAACGAGTAAAGACTTTGTAAGGTTGGCCCTGCTTATTTCATAATGCGCGCTTATTGGATCCCTCGACGGGTCCGCGTGCCCTTCAGAGGTAAGTCGATTCCCATGAACCGCACCGGCCGCACCCTTGCATTGGGCTGCCTGTTGCTCCTTCAGCCCCTGCTCGCGCATGCACAAGCAGGCGGCAACTCGTTGTTGATCCCGGCGATGGGTCGTTGCACCCTCAATACTCAGCCGCAAGACGTCACGCAGGCACTGGCCGCCTGCCAGAAAGCGGCGGACGAAGGGGACGCGCAAGCGCAATACGAGTTGGGTGAGTTCTACTACGACGGCAAGAACGCGCCGCGCGACCTCAATCAAGCCCTGAGCTATTTCGAAAAGGCCTCGCTGCAAGGCCATGCCCAGGCGCAATTCAAGCTCGGCAGCATGTTCTTCCACGGTGAAGGCGTGCAGGCCAACAATATCCAGGCCTACATCGTGCTGAAGATGGCAGCGGTCAACGGTGCTGAAGAGGCATTGGACACGGCTGACGAAGTCTCGGAAAAGATGTCCCGCGAAGATCTCGAAACCGCCACTCAGGTGCTCGGGCAGATTTTCCGCAAATACCTGATGGAACTGCAGAACGCCGACGGGCGTACGCCATTCTCACCACTGCCCTAAAGGCTGGGGAGATGACCTGTGGCGAGGGGATTTATCCCCGTTGGGCTGCGAAGCGGCCCCAAACCCTGCAACCCGGTTCTGTCTGACACATATTGCTGGATGGATTGCGACTGCTTCGCAGCCGAGCGGGGATAAATCCCCTCGCCACAACATCATTCCAAATCCAAAGCTGTGCTTACTTCTCAGGCATCGGCATCGGAAACGGCATGACATTGCCGACCGCGCCCCGGGCCTCGCTGATTTTCGGCGTGCCCAGACGTTCCACTTCGTCGATGCGCACGATCGAATGCATCGGCACAAAACTGCGCACCACGCCTTCGAATTGCGCCTTGAGCTTTTCTTCGCTCGGATCGACGACCATTTGCGTGCGCTCGCCAAAGACGAATTCTTCAACTTCCAGGAAACCCCACAGATCACTTTGATAGATCTGCTTGGCGTACATTTCGAACACCTGGCCCTGGTTGAGGAAAATCACCTTGTAGATTGGAGCTTCGCGTTTGGTCATGGCGGGCGGATAACATCGGGGTAAAAATGAGGGCGCGAACTATAGCATAGCCACCGGACGCACAGCGGTAGGAACCTGACGGCTTGTTCCCTATAATGCGCGGTTCTTTGAATCACGTGACGACCCGAATCCATGGCCAAGAAGCTTTACATCGAAACCCACGGTTGCCAGATGAACGAGTACGACAGCTCGCGCATGGTCGATCTGCTGGGCGAACATCAGGCCCTGGAAGTCACCGCCCGCGCGGAAGACGCCGACGTGATTCTGCTCAACACCTGCTCGATCCGCGAACGCGCGCAAGACCGCGTGTATTCGCAGCTCGGCCGCTGGCGCGAACTGAAGCTGGCCAACCCGGACATGGTCATCGCCGTCGGCGGTTGCGTGGCCAGTCAGGAAGGCGCAGCGATCCGTGATCGCGCTCCGTACGTCGACGTGGTGTTCGGCCCGCAGACCCTGCACCGTCTGCCGGAAATGATCGACGCCGCGCGCAGCAGCAAGCTGCCGCAGGTCGACGTGTCGTTCCCGGAAATCGAAAAATTCGACCACCTGCCGGAGCCGCGTATCGACGGCCCGAGCGCTTATGTGTCAGTGATGGAAGGTTGCAGCAAGTACTGCACGTTCTGCGTGGTGCCGTACACCCGTGGCGAAGAGGTCAGCCGACCGTTCGACGACGTGATCGCGGAAATCATTCACTTGGCCGAACACGGCGTGCGTGAAGTGACCTTGCTCGGGCAGAACGTCAACGGCTATCGCGGCCAGACCCACGACGGTCGCCTGGCCGACCTGGCCGAGCTGATTCGCGTGGTCGCCGCCGTCGATGGCATCGACCGCATCCGCTACACCACCTCGCACCCGCTGGAGTTTTCCGACAGCCTGATCCAGGCCCACGCCGAAGTGCCGGAGCTGGTCAAGCACCTGCACTTGCCGGTGCAGTCGGGCTCGGACCGGATTCTCGCGGCGATGAAGCGCAACCACACGGCGCTGGAGTACAAATCCAAGCTGCGCAAATTGCGCGCCGCCGTACCGGGGATCTGCATCAGTTCGGACTTCATCGTCGGTTTCCCCGGCGAAACCGAGAAGGACTTCGAACAGACCATGAAGCTGATTGCCGATGTCGGCTTCGATTTCTCCTACTCGTTCGTCTACAGCCAGCGCCCGGGCACGCCTGCTGCCGATCTGGCCGACGACACCCCGGAAGAATTGAAGAAAGAACGTCTGAACGCGCTGCAACATCGTTTGAATCAGCAGGGCTTCGAGATCAGCCGACAAATGGTCGGTTCGATCCAGCGCATTCTGGTGACAGATTATTCGAAGAAAGACCCGGGCGAGCTCCAAGGGCGTACCGAGAATAACCGTATCGTCAACTTCCGCTGCGACAATCCCACCCTGATCGGTCAGTTCGCCGACGTGCACATCGACGCCGCGCAACCGCACTCGCTGCGTGGTTCGCTGATCCAGTAACACCATCGCATTGTGGATGGGGTTTCTGTGGTGAGGGGATTTATCCCCTCACCACAAAAGACCCCGCCAGCCACAGAGAATGGGTTGGAAAGCAGCGTCGATATTTAAGAGCTTTCGCACCCACGCCACTGGCGTTATCCTTGATTTCATCCTAATTGCCCCAGGGCGGCTAAATACGACCTTGAACGCACCCATCGAACCACATCGTTTTCTCCTCGAGCCTTTTGAGGCTCGCCGCTTCGCCAATCTGTGCGGGCAATTCGACGAGCATTTGCGCTTGATCGAACAGCGCCTGGCCATCGAGATCCGCAATCGCGGAAACCAGTTCGAGTTGATTGGCGATCCAAAACTCACCACGTCCGCAGAAAACCTGCTGCGCCGCCTGTACCGGGAAACCAAGGGTACCGAGCTGTCGCCAGACCTGGTGCACCTGTTCATTCAGGAATCAGCAGATATCGACAACCCGGCCCCCGCCGAACCGACCGTCGCCCTGCGCACCAAGAAAGGCATGATTCGCCCACGCGGCTTGAATCAGCAGCGCTACGTGAAGGAAATCCTCGGCAACGACATCAATTTCGGCATCGGCCCGGCCGGTACCGGCAAGACCTATCTGGCCGTGGCCTGCGCGGTAGATGCGCTGGAGCGCGAGCAGATCCGCCGCATCCTGCTGGTGCGTCCGGCGGTCGAAGCGGGTGAAAAACTCGGCTTCCTGCCCGGTGATCTGTCGCAGAAGATCGACCCGTACCTGCGCCCGCTCTACGACGCGCTGTACGAAATGCTCGGTTTCGAATACGTCGCCAAGCTGATCGAGAAACAGGTGATCGAAGTCGCGCCGCTGGCCTACATGCGCGGTCGCACGCTGAACAACAGCTTCATCATTCTCGACGAGAGCCAGAACACCACCGTCGAGCAGATGAAGATGTTCCTCACGCGCATCGGCTTCGGCTCCACCGCCGTGATCACCGGCGACATCACCCAGGTCGACCTGCCGCGCGGCACCAAGTCCGGCCTGCACCATGTGATCGAAGTGCTCAAAGACGTGCCGGGCATCAGCTTCACCCATTTCCAGCCCAAAGACGTCGTGCGCCACCCGTTGGTGCAGCGGATCGTCGAGGCCTACGAGCGCTTCGAGACCCGTGCCGAAGCTGCGAAGGAAGCCTCGCGCGATGCTTGAGCTGGATCTGCAAATCGCCACCGAGGCCAGCGCGCCGAGTGAAGCCGAGTTCCGCCAGTGGTGCGAACTGGCCCTGCGCCAGCGCAGCGCTGATTCGGAAATGACCATTCGTCTGGTCGACGAGGAAGAAGGCCGCGAGCTCAATCACACCTGGCGCCGCAAGGACTACGCGACCAATGTGTTGTCGTTCCCGGCGGAAGTGCCTGACGAGTTTCTCGATATTCCGCTGCTCGGCGATCTGGTGATCTGCGTGGCCGTGGTCGAACGCGAAGCCGCCGAGCAGGGCAAGGAACTAAAGGCCCACTGGGCACATCTGGTCATTCACGGCTGCTTGCATCTGCTGGGTTACGACCATATAGATGACGACGAAGCCGAAGAAATGGAAGCACTGGAACGCGAGTTGCTTGCTGAACTGGGCTATCCCGATCCGTACGCGGACGACGAAACCGAACACTCCCCCATCGTTACAACAAAGGATTCAGAGTAATCGCTATGAGCGAAGATCGATCGAGCAACGGGCAGAAGTCATGGCTGGGTAAACTGACCCAGGCTTTTGCCCACGAGCCGAAGAACCGTCAGGAGCTCCTCGAGCTGCTGCGTGATGCACATCAGAACAAACTGCTGGACAGTGAAGCGCTGGCCATCGTCGAAGGCGCCATCCAGGTGGCTGACCTGCAAGTGCGCGACATCATGGTGCCGCGTTCGCAGATGGTCAGCATCAAGGCGACCCAGACACCCCGCGAATTCCTCCCTGCCGTAGTCGACTCGGCCCACTCGCGCTATCCGGTCATCGGCGAAAGCCATGACGACGTGATGGGCGTGCTGCTGGCCAAGGATCTCCTGCCGCTGATCCTCAAGGAGAACGGCGACAGCTTCAACATCAAAGATCTGCTGCGCCCGGCCACCTTCGTGCCGGAGTCCAAGCGTCTGAACGTGCTGCTGCGTGAATTCCGCGCCAACCACAACCACATGGCCATCGTCATCGACGAATACGGCGGCGTGGCCGGTCTGGTGACCATCGAAGACGTGCTCGAGCAGATCGTCGGCGACATCGAGGACGAGCACGACGTCGAAGAAGACAGCTACATCAAGCCGCTGCCCAGCGGTGACTTCCTGATCAAGGCGCTGACGCCGATCGAGAACTTCAACGAGTTCTTCGACAGCGAGTTCTCCGACGACGAGTTCGACACTGTCGGCGGTCTGGTGATGAGCGCGTTCGGCCACTTGCCAAAACGCAACGAAACCACTGAAATCGGCGCTTATCGTTTCCGCATCCTGAACGCCGACAGCCGTCGGATTCATTTGCTGCGACTGACGCCTATCGCTCGTTAATTCTAAGGACTGAAATGCGCTGGACAACCCGCCCCGGCTGGCCCGGTAACCTGCTGGCCGTGGCGGCCGGTGCAATTACCACCTTCGCTCTGGCACCTTTCAACATCTGGCCGCTGGCATTGCTGGCGGTTGGTCTGTTCTATGCTGGTTTGCGTGAGCTGAGCCCGCGTCAGGCGCTCGGCCGTGGCTGGTGCTTCGGCTTCGGTCTGTTCGGTGCCGGCACCAGTTGGATCTATTACAGCATTCATCATTTCGGTGGCGCTTCGGTGTTGCTCGCCGGGTTCTTGATGCTGCTGTTCACCGCGGCGATTGCCTGGTTCTTCGCCCTGCCCGCGTGGCTGTGGGCGCGCTGGTTGCGGCGTAACGAAGCACCGCTGGCAGATGCCTTGGCCTTTGCTGCGCTGTGGGTCGGCCAGGAAGCGTTTCGCGGCTGGTTCCTTACCGGTTTCCCGTGGCTGTATTCCGGTTACAGCCAGCTCGATGGCCCGCTGGCCGGGCTCGCGCCGGTGGGCGGCATGTGGCTGGTATCGTTTGTTCTGGCACTGACCGCAGCGCTGATCTACAACGCGTCGCGCTTGTTGCAGGCGCGACGCAAGGGTTTCATCGCGGCCGGTGTGGTACTTCTGGCGGGGCCTTGGGTAGCAGGCATCGCCCTCAAAGGCCACGCGTGGACCAGCCCGTCCGGCGCACCGCTGACCGTGGCCGCAATTCAGGGCAACGTCGCGCAGAGCATGAAATGGGACCCGGCCGAGCTCAACGCGCAACTGGCGCTGTACCGTGATCTGAGCTTCCGCTCCAAACCGGTCGATCTGCTGATCTGGCCGGAAACCGCCTTGCCGGTGTTGAAGGAGTCCGCCGAGGGCTACCTGACGATGATGGGCAACTTCGCCGCCGAGCGTAAATCGGCGTTGATCACCGGTGTGCCGATTCGCCAGACCGTGCATCACGAGCGGCGCTTCTTCAACGGCATCACCGTGGTAGGCGAAGGCGACGGCACTTACCTGAAGCAGAAACTGGTGCCGTTCGGCGAGTACGTGCCGTTGCAGGACGTGTTGCGCGGCTTGATCGCGTTCTTCGACCTGCCGATGTCGGACTTCGCGCGCGGCCCGTCGGATCAAGCGCTCTTGCAAGCCAAGGGTTACCAGATCGCACCGTTTATCTGCTACGAAGTGGTCTATCCGGAATTCGCCGCCGGCCTGTCGGCACGCAGTGATCTGCTGTTGACGATCAGCAACGACACCTGGTTCGGCACGTCCATCGGCCCGCTGCAGCATTTGCAGATGGCGCAGATGCGCGCGCTGGAAGCCGGACGCTGGATGATCCGCGCGACCAACAACGGCGTTACCGGCCTGATCAATCCGTTCGGGCAGATCACCGAACAGATTCCGCAGTTCGAACAAGGCGTGTTGTATGGCGAAGTGGTGCCGATGCACGATCTGACGCCGTATCTGCAATGGCGCTCGTGGCCGTTGATCGCGTTGTGCCTGCTGCTGTTTGGCTGGGCGCTGATGGCCAGCCGGATGTCGAAGACCCTCTGAGAAGTGTGGCGAGGGGATTTATCCCCGCTGGAGTGCGCAGCAGTCCCCTCTTCTGAAGGTAAGAGAAGGGCCGCTACGCGCCCCATCGGGGATAAATC
>NZ_JASCPT010000077.1:0-25647 GCF_029959775.1 Pseudomonas sp. PS01270
CCTTCGCGAGCAGGCGCGCTCCCACATTCGAACGCATTTCTTCAATTGAAATACGTTCCAGTGTGGGAGCGAGCCTGCTCGCGAAAGCGGTGTGACGGGATTACAGATCGTTAAGGATATCCGCCATGTCGTCGGCGTGTTCTTCTTCCTGGGCGAGGATGTCTTCGAAGATGCGGCGAGTGGTCGGGTCCTTGTCACCGATGTACTGGATGATTTCGCGGTAGCTGTCGATGGCGATGCGCTCGGCCACCAGATCTTCGTAAACCATTTCCTTGAGTGTGTTGCCGGCCACGTATTGCGCGTGGGACATCTTGCTCAGCAGGTCAGGGTTGAACTCCGGTTCGCCGCCCAGTTGCACGATGCGTTCGGCGAGGCGATCGGCGTGCTCGGCTTCCTGGTTGGCGTGCTCGAGAAATTCGTCGGCGGCGACGTTGGCTTTCAGGCCGTTGGCCATGAAGTAGTGGCGCTTGTAGCGCAAGGTGCACACCAGCTCGGTGGCCAGCGACTCATTGAGCAAACGCAGTATTTCCTCACGGTTGGCGTTGTAGCCCTCGGTGACCGCGCCGTTTTCCACGTGTTGCCGCGCGCGTTCGCGCAGGGTTTGAACATCAGACAAATGCACGTCACTCATTTCATTCTCCTGGAGGCTAATCCGATAGGCGCCACGTTCTGAAGACGCGGTCGCTTCCCAGGTTGTGAGTCTTGAGCGGAGCGAAAAGTTTTATGCGATTTACGCCGGACGCGCTGCAGGAACTGCTGAAGACTGCGATGTCGGGAGAGTCAGACCGGTTTCGGTGGAGCGGATCGTGGCGGGCTGAAGTAGGCTCATCGTTCAGTTGTCATCGTCACGCTGGATGCTTGGCGGGCGTCTTGCAGGTCTGGCATCCACTCACCGCGCACAAGGATGTAATCCATGTCGACACGTTATCCACTGGTGCTGGTGCCGGGCATGCTCGGCTTTGTCCGGCTGGTGCTTTATCCGTATTGGTTCGGCATCATCAAGGCCTTGCGCCGTGGTGGTGCGACGGTGGTCGCGGTGCAGGTCTCGCCGCTCAACTCTACTGAAGTGCGCGGCGAGCAGTTGCTGGCGCGGATCGAGGAAATCCTGCGCGAGAGCGGGGCGCAAAAGGTCAATCTGTTTGGCCACAGCCAAGGCGCGTTGACTGCACGGTATGCGGCGGCGAAGCGTCCGGATCTGGTCGCCTCGGTAACATCGGTCGCCGGGCCGAATCATGGCTCCGAACTGGCGGATTATCTGGAAAAGCACTATCCCGCCAACAGCGCCAAGGGGCGCTTGCTCGAAGCGTTGCTGCGCCTGATCGGCTGGATCATGGCACTGCTCGACACGGGTTATCACGGGCCGAAACTGCCGGTGGATATCCACGCTTCCCACCAATCGCTGACCACGGCGGGCGTCGCATTATTCAATCAACGTTATCCACAGGGGCTGCCGCAAACGTGGGGCGGGCAGGGGCCGGAAGAGGTCAATGGTGTGCGCTATTACTCCTGGTCAGGGACGCTGCAACCGGGCAAGACCGATCGTGGCGGCAATCTTTTTGACGGCACCAACCGCAGTTGTCGCTTGTTCGCCAGGACCTTCGTCCGTGAGCCGGGGCAGTGCGATGGCATGGTCGGCCGTTACAGCTCGCATCTGGGCACGGTGATCGGTGATGACTATCCGCTGGATCATTTCGACATCGTCAATCAGTCGCTGGGACTGGTGGGCAAAGGCGCGGATCCGGTACGGCTGTTTGTCGAGCATGCGGCGCGGCTGGAGGCGGCTGGGTTATGAAAGCAGGATCAAGATCAAAAGATCGCAGCCTTCGGCAGCTCCTACCCTTGAAATGCGGTGTCCTGTAGGAGCTGCCGAAGGCTGCGATCTTTTCAATCAGGCAACGCCGATCCGCCGGCCCAGCACCGTGGTCCAGCGCTCCGACAAAACCACCCCACCCAAGGTCAGCAACCCGCCCACCAAGTGATACATCGCCAACTGTTCCTTCAACACCACTGCTGCAATCAGCGCGGTAATCAATGGCAGCAGATTGAAAAACAGCGTCGTCCGGCTCGGCCCCAGTCGCTGCACCGCCTGCATCCACGCCAGCGGCGCGACCATCGAGGCCAGCAGGCATGCATACAGCACCAGCGGTACGTTCTGCAGGTTCAGCCCGGTCTTCGGCGACATCGCGAACAACGGAAACAACACCACAATCGCCACCAGCACCTGCAAGTACAGCAGCACCAGTGGCGGCAGGCGCAGTTGCCACTTTTTCAGCAGCGTGCTGTAAACCGCATAGGCCAGCGTCGCGACCAGCATCATCGCATCGCCCAGATTGACCCCGTGTTGCAGCAGCGCACCGAGGCTGCCGGACGACACCACCACCAGCACGCCAGCGAACGACAGCACCGCGCCGACCAAGGCACCAGCCGTCAGGCGCTGGCCGAGGCTGATGATCGCCATGGCCAGCGACATCAATGGCATCAGCGACAGGATGATGCCCATGTTGGTCGCGGTGGTCAGTGTTGCGGCGAAATAGGCGAGGCTCTGATACACCGCCATGCCGAGCACGCCGAGGATGAAAATCCGCCCCAGGTTCGGCCGAATCTGCGGCCAGTGGGCGATGACTTTCTTCAGCATGAATGGCGTGAACAGCACGCCGGCGAGCAGCCAGCGGTAAAAACCGATCTCGGCGGGGAAGATCGCGCCGACCGCCAGTTTGTTGATCACGGTGTTGCCGGCCCAGATGAAAATCGCCAGCAGGGGAAACGCGTATTGCATGGGACAAAACCAGAACGTTGATGAAGGGCGATTATCGCCTGTCTGGATGCAGGCCTATACTGCGAACCGGACAACCTGCCTCTGCATCCGGACAGCATGAACAGCAAACACATCGATCTGCTCGATTTCAGCGAATTGCCGTCAGCGGTGTATTTCCGCTACGCCGATTTCAACGCCCACGAATATGCCGCGCCACACCGGCATCCTTGGGGCACGCTGGAATACGCGGCCCATGGCGTATTGCACATGGATGTCGACGGCAGCCGCTTCATGTCGCCGCCGCAGTACGCGGTGTGGGTGCCGCCCGAGGTCGAGCACAGTTTCTACAGCCATCAGCCGGTCAACTATCGCGCGGTGTGTCTTGATCCAAGTGTTTGCACACGGTTGCCGGCGCATGCCTGCACCTTGGCGATCAGTGACATTCTCAAGGCGATTCTCAAGGACTTCGCTGCCCGCGATGTGAAGATTCCGGAGCATGAGGCCGATCAGCGTCTGGCCCAGGTATTGGTCGATCAACTGCAACAGGCACCGGTGCAGGAATGTTACCTGCCGTATGCGAGCAGCCCGGGCTTGCTGACGATTCTCGACGCCTTGCAGGCCGCGCCGGGCGACAACCAACCGTTGGCGCATTGGGCCGCGCAAGTGCATGTCAGCGAGCGCACCCTGGCCCGGCAGTTTGTCCGCGAGCTGGGCATGAGCTTTGGCGAGTGGCGTCAGCGCTTGCGTTATCTGGCGGCGATCGAGGCGCTGGAAACATCGCGTTCGGTGCAGGAAATCGCTTTCGACCTCGGCTACAGCAGCGGCTCGGCCTTCATCGCCATGTTCGCCCGCCAGGCCGGGTGCACGCCGGAGCAGTATCGGCGCAGCCACCTCGAGGGCAGGAAGGTGTAACAAGCTTTGACTACACTGCGACAGAGGCCGCATCCATCGGTGCGGCAACAAGGAGAAAACTCCATGAAGATGTTGCGTGTGCCGTTGTTGATGATCGGGCTGCTTGTGTGTTCCCAGGGTTTCGCCGCCACGGCGCAACAGAACAAGATGACCACCTGCAATGCCGATGCGACCGCCAAAAGCCTGAAGGGCGACGAGCGCAAGGCGTTCATGAGCACCTGCCTGAAAGCGGCACCAGCGGCCAACGATGGCAAGGAGCTGACCCCGCAGCAGCAGAAGATGACCACCTGCAATGCCGACGCGAAAACCAAGGCGCTGACTGGCGATGCGCGCAAGGCGTTCATGAGTGAGTGTCTGAAGAAAAAATAAGGGGGGGGCGCCATGGGTGTCCGATTGACTCGGTCGGCTTGAGATTTTCCCTCACCCTAACCCTCTCCCGGAGGGAGAGGGGACCGACCGCATTGATGCCGACAGGAACTGGGGTCTGAAATACCGGGTCGATTGCGGATTCGGCACTGCCCGTTCAGGTCGGAAAATTTTTCGAGCAACCCCCAATCTGTCCCCTCTCCCTCTGGGAGAGGGCTAGGGTGAGGGGGAAATTCGCAAGCCTTGCACGAAAATCCGAAACCCCGCATATCCCTAGTGCTAACCCAGGATCGCTGGCAGACTGCCCATCCTTTCACGCCGTTCGTTTTGAGGCTGTATGCCAACGTTTTCTCAGCGTCATGTTGTGTTCTGGGTCAGTTGCATCATCATTTTTGGCGGTTTGCTGTTGGTGCTGCCGCTGCGCCTGTTGCCGAGCCTGCTGGCCGGGTTGCTGGTGTTCGAGCTGGTCAACATGCTCACCCCGCAACTGCAACGGCTGATCGAAGGGCGGCGTGCGCGCTGGTTGGCGGTGGCGCTGCTCGGCACGCTGGTGGTGAGTGCGCTGGCGCTGATCTTCGCCGGCGCCATCAGTTTCCTCCTGCATGAAGCGGAAAACCCCGGCGCCTCGCTGGATAAGTTCATGGGCGTGGTCGATCGCGCGCGCGGGCAGTTGCCGCCGTTCATCGACGCTTATCTGCCGGCCAGCGCGGCGGAATTTCGCGTGGCGATCGGCGAGTGGGCGAGCAAGCATCTGGCCGACCTGCAACTGGTCGGCAAGGACGCCGCGCACATGTTCGTCACCCTGCTGATCGGCATGGTGCTCGGCGCGATCATCGCCCTGCAGCGCATCCCCGACGTGACCAAGCGCAAGCCTCTGGCCGCCGCTTTGTTCGACCGTTTGCATCTGCTGGTGCAGGCGTTTCGTAATATCGTCTTCGCGCAGATCAAGATTTCCCTGCTCAACACCGTGTTCACCGGGATCTTCCTCGCGGTGATCCTGCCGATGTTCGGCATCAAGCTGCCGCTGACCAAAACCCTGATCGTGCTGACCTTCCTGCTCGGCCTGCTGCCGGTGATCGGCAACCTGATGTCGAACACGCTGATCACCATCGTCGGCCTGTCGCTGTCGATCTGGGTGGCGATCGCCGCGCTGGGCTACCTGATCGTTATCCACAAGCTCGAATACTTTCTCAACGCGCGCATCGTTGGCGGGCAGATCAGTGCCAAGTCGTGGGAGTTGCTTCTGGCGATGCTGGTGTTCGAAGCCGCGTTCGGTTTGCCGGGGGTGGTGGCAGGGCCGATTTATTACGCGTATCTGAAGAGTGAGCTGAAGCTGGGCGGGATGGTCTAAGGCCAGGCAACTGAATTGAATGCATCTGTGGCGAGGGGATTTATCCCCGTTGGCCTGCGCAGCAGGCCCCTGCTTTCAAGCTCAGGAGCGGGGCCGCTTCGCGGCCCAACGGGGATAAATCCCCTCGCCACAGGATAAATCCCCTCTCCACAAAGGCTCTTCGCCACAGATTGTGATCAGGCCATCGAACCGTAGCGCTTCATCGCTTCAATCGCCAAACCGCTACCAATGCTGCCAAAGATGTTGCCTTCGACATGCCGGGCGTTCGGCAGCATTGCCGAGACGCTGTTGCGCAGGGCCGGGATGCCGCTCGAACCTCCAGTGAAGAACACCGTGTCGACCTGATCGACCGCCACGCCGGCATCATTGAGCAATTGCGTAACGCTGCCGCGCACACGCTCCAGCAAAGCCTCGATCGCTGATTCGAACAGCGCGCGGCTCAGTTCGACGCTCAGCCCGGCTTCGATGCGGTCCAGCGGCACGTGGCGGCTGTCGGCGTGGGTCAGCTGAATCTTGGTTTCTTCCACTTCCATCGCCAGCCAGTGCCCGGCGCGCTGTTCGATCAGCTTGAACAGGCGATCGATGCCGCCGGTGTCTTCGATGTCGTAGCGCATGCTGCCCAGCGCCAGCGTGGATTTCTGCGAGTACACCGAGTTGATCGTGTGCCAGGTCGCCAGGTTCATGTGGTGGCTGGTCGGCATGTAGGCGCCGCTCTTCATGCGGCTGCCGTAGCCGAACAGCGGCATCAGGCCTTGCAGGCTGAGCTGTTTGTCGAAGTCGGTACCACCGATGTGCACACCGCCGGTGGCGAGGATGTCATCGTGACGGTTGTCGAGACCACGACGCTCGGGCGACAGGCGCACCAGCGAGAAGTCGGAGGTACCACCGCCGATGTCGACGATCAGTACCAGCTCTTCTTTCTCAATGGTCGACTCGTAGTCGAACGCTGCCGCGATCGGCTCGTACTGGAACGACACATCTTTGAAACCGATTTTGCGCGCCACTTCGACCAGGGTGTCTTCGGCTTCCTGGTCAGCCAGCGGATCGTCGTCGACGAAGAACACCGGACGACCCAGCACCACTTGCTCGAATTCCCGACCGGCGGCGGTTTCGGCGCGGCTCTTGAGCTGGCCGATGAACAGCCCGAGCAGGTCCTTGAACGGCATCGCCGTGCCGAGGACGCTGGTGTCGTGCTTGATCAGCTTGGAGCCGAGCAGGCTTTTCAACGAGCGCATCAGCCGACCTTCGTAGCCTTCCAGATACTCGTGCAGGGCCAGGCGACCGTAGACCGGGCGACGTTCCTCGATGTTGAAGAAGACCACCGACGGCAGGGTGATCTTGTCGTCTTCCAGCGCGATCATGGTGTCCATGCCGGGGCGCAGCCAGCCGACGGTGGAGTTGGACGTGCCGAAGTCGATGCCGCAGGCACGGGCTGGAGAGGCGTCTTTCATGTCTTTCGGATTCCGGTGAAAAAACGGCCGCGCAGTGTATGTCAGTGCGCGGCAGATTCGAAGGCCGGTCATCCGCTATTTCGCCGGCAGACAGCTTGAAAAGCGCCGCTTCGCCCCAAACTTGCTGGCATGGGCCGGCAGACACACCGGCGGTCGCAAGAACCGTCGTCCACTGCCGATAAACTTCTGCGGCGCCACCCGGTCACAAACTTGAGATCGGTCAACCCGGCACGTGCCAATCGGCGCATGCTGGTCTCGGCGCGAAATCGATAACGGATGGTGATCCTTCCATGGACTTCAAAGACTATTACAAGATACTCGGCGTGGAGCCGACAGCCGACGACAAGGCCATCAAGGCGGCCTATCGCAAGCTGGCGCGCAAATACCACCCCGATGTCAGCAAGGAAAAAGACGCCGAGGCCAAGTTCAAGGACGCCTCGGAAGCCTATGAAGCGCTGAAAAGTGCCGACAAACGCGCCGAATACGACGAACTGCGCCGTTATGGCCAGCACGGTCAGCCGTTCCAGGGCCCGCCGGGCTGGCAGAGCCGTGGCGGCTTCGGCGGCGGCGGTGGCGACACGGGCGACTTCTCGGACTTCTTCAGTTCGATCTTCGGCAATCGCGGCCCCGGTTTCGGTGGCGCCGAGAGCCGCCAATCACGCGGACGCCGAGGGCAAGACGTGGAAATGGAACTGCCGGTCTTCCTCGAAGAAACCCTGTCGAACGAATCGAAGAAAGTCACCTTTCAGGTGCCGCAATACAACGCGCACGGCCAGCATGTCAGCAACACCAGCAAGAGCCTGAACGTGAAGATTCCGGCCGGCGTCACCGACGGCGAGCGGATTCGCCTGAAGGGCCAGGGCGCACCGGGCATTGGTGGCGGGGCGAATGGCGATCTGTACCTGACTATCCGGTTTGCGCCGCACCCGAAATTCGATGTTGAAGGCGAGAACCTGATCATCACCTTGCCCCTGGCTCCATGGGAATTGGCATTGGGCACCGAAGTGGCCGTGCCAACCCTGACCGGCAAGATCAACCTCAAGGTCCCGGCCGGCAGCCAGAATGGCCAGCGCATGCGCGCCAAGGGCCATGGCCTGCTGAACAAGGCCGGCGAACGCGGGTATCTGTTCGTGCAGCTCAAGGCCGTGATGCCGAAAGCCTCCGACGATGAGGTCAAGGCGCTGTGGCAGGAACTGGCGAAGAAAGCCGCGTTCAACCCGCGAGAGAACTTCTGAACCCGACGACGGAGTAGCCCATCATGAGCAGCCCCCTGATCGTTCAACTGGACCTGGCAGAATTCTGTGAGGCGGCCGATTTGTCGGACGTCTACGTGATCGAAATCGTCGAACACGGCATCCTCGAACCTCAGGGCGCGCAGCCCCGGGAATGGCGCTTCACCGATTACGAATTGGCCTTGGCCAAGCGCGCGGCGAAGCTGCGCCGTGATCTGGAACTGGAGTGGGAAGGCGTCGCGCTGGCGCTGGATCTGCTGGATGAGGTGAAGCAGTTGCGCGCCGAGAACCGCATGTTGCGCCAGCGGTTGGGGCGGCTGGTGGTCGAATAGGTTGTTTGAGGCGATGAGATCTGACCCGGCCTCATCGCGAGTCGGCCCGCTGGTGCCGGGTTAGTGTTTGCGAGTGTTTCACCCGGTATGAACCGGCTGGATGGTCTGATAGTTTTCCGGGCACATGTTGGCAATGGATGCCGACGGTCGTAGCGCCAGCCAGACTGGCCAGCGCTGCGCAATCTTTGCAAGGAAGCCTGTCAATGCCAGTCAGACCCAAGCCGCCCAAGCCGGGCGCAGTCGATATCACCACCCCTGGGCGCACATCCCGGGATTCCGCCACGCACGGTATCGAGTCGCCGCACCTGCCCCCCGGTCCGTTCATTCGCAAGACCCCGCCCGATACCAGCGAACCCGGCAGTAGCACGCAGCAAATGGAAATTGCAGCCACGCCGCACAGCGTGCAAGTCCATCCGACGCCGTCTACCTCGGGTTCTGTCCCAACCGTTGCAGCCTCCGCGCTGGAGCGTTACCTGATTGCCTCGACAGCCCCTCTACCGCAAGCGGACGTTGACGGGTTTCGCCTATTCAAGGGTCGCCAATACGCGGACTTGCAGGGCGGTGGTACGGTGCTGATCGGCGTCGATGCCGAGACCGGTCTGCATCGGGCCCGGTTGTCCAGCGAGCTGCAGCCGTCCGGTCCAGTGCTTGCCTACGATCCGTTGAACAAGCACTGGTACTCGCTGGAGGATTTCAGCGCATCGCTGGACGCCGCCGTTGTACCGGGTAAAAGCCGCAGGGCGGCGCGGCAGAGTGATGAAGACTATGAGTCAGCCCTTGAAGAGCTGCCCGACGATGTCGATGCGGCAGATGAACATTTCTATCTGGCGTCCGAGTCGATGCCCGTCAAACCTTTCACTGCTGACGAGTTGAGTGCGATGCGCAGCGAAACGCGCTTTTCGTTTCTCAGCAATCGGCCCGGGGTCTACGACCGAGCCAATAACGGCAAATATCCATTCCGGGACATCGCCGGCACACCTATCCGCATAAAGAAGCTCCAGACCCTCGTGCGTTTCGAAGACGGCGGCCGATACACCTCCGAGCAGATCAAGCCGTACATCAAGTTTGGCGCCTACGAGCATGTCGCGCGGCTGTATGAAGAAAAGCTGCAATGGCGACTGTTCACCGAGGCCGACATGCGTGCGCCCGGTGAGCGGGCCCTGGTCGGCCAGTCCATGGTGGTTGCCAACCGGCGCATCAGCCGAGGCGAGGTGGTCGGCGTCTATGCTGGCGCCATCATGCCAGGACGTCTTGTGCCGCTGCCCCAGCAGTCATACACCATGAAGGTCGGCGTGCGTTACCAGCCAGGACCTGGATATCTGATCCCCGTCCAGCTGGCGATGGTCGGTGACACGATCATCTCCAGGATCAATACGCATTTCTGGTACAACGCAACGGGCAAGCCGGTTCGCCAGGCCACGGATGGTTATAACGTCGAATTCGTGCCATTCGATGTTGAAGCGCAACAGTTGATAGGCAAGGAACTGGTCACCCGCGACTTCATTCTCAACGCCATCTTCGCTACCGAAGATATTCCGGCAGGAACCGAGTTACGCATCAATTACAACTACAGCGACGCGGACATCGCGAAGTTGTTTCCGTGATCGCCTGAGCGATAGCTGCTGAATACGAACCAGCGAGTCCGTATTCAGCGCGCCCCCTAATCAAAACAGAAAATAGCGCTGCGCCATCGGCAGCGATTCCGCCGGTTCGCACCACAGCAACACGCCATCGGCCTTGACCTGATAGGTCTGCGGATCGACATCGATGTTCGGCAAATAGTCGTTGTGGATGAGGTCGGTTTTCTGCACGTCGCGGCAGCCCTTCACCACAGCGATCTGCTTTTTCAACCCCAGAGCCTCCGGCAACCCGGCCTCCTGCGCCGCCTGGCTGATAAAGGTCAGGCTGGTGGCGTGCAGCGAGCCACCGTAGCTGGCGAACATCGGGCGGTAATGCACCGGTTGCGGTGTCGGAATCGAGGCGTTGGCATCGCCCATCAGGCTCGCGGCAATCGCGCCACCCTTGAGAATCAGCGTCGGTTTCACACCAAAGAACGCTGGACGCCATAGCACCAGATCGGCCCACTTGCCGACTTCGATCGAGCCGACTTCATGGCTGATGCCGTGGGTAATCGCCGGGTTGATGGTGTACTTGGCGATGTAACGCTTGGCGCGGAAGTTGTCGTTGCCCTCACCGTCCTGGGGCAGTGGGCCGCGCTGTTTTTTCATCTTGTCTGCGGTCTGCCAGGTGCGCGTGATGACTTCACCGACGCGGCCCATGGCCTGACTGTCGGAGCTGATCATCGAGAACGCGCCGAGGTCGTGGAGGATGTCTTCAGCGGCAATGGTTTCGCGGCGGATACGGCTTTCGGCGAAGGCGACGTCTTCGGCAATGCTCGGGTCGAGGTGATGGCAGACCATCAGCATGTCGAGGTGTTCGTCGATGGTGTTGCGGGTGAACGGCCGGGTCGGGTTGGTCGAACTCGGCAGCACGTTGGGGAAACCGCAGGCCTTGATGATGTCCGGCGCGTGGCCGCCACCGGCACCTTCGGTGTGATAGGTGTGGATGGTGCGGCCCTTGAATGCGCCGAGGGTGGTTTCGACGAAACCGGATTCGTTGAGGGTGTCGGTGTGGATCGCCACCTGCACGTCGTACTGGTCGGCGACGTTGAGGCAGTTGTCGATGCTCGCCGGGGTGGTGCCCCAGTCTTCGTGCAGCTTGAGGCCGATGGCGCCGGCCTTGACCTGTTCGATCAACGGCTCCGGCAGGCTGGCGTTACCCTTGCCGGTCAGACCGATGTTCATCGGGAAAGCATCGGCGGCCTGGAGCATGCGCGCCAGATGCCACGGGCCGGAGGTGCAGGTGGTGGCGTTGGTGCCGGTGGCCGGCCCGGTGCCGCCGCCGATCATGGTGGTGACGCCGCTCATCAGCGCTTCTTCGATCTGCTGCGGGCAGATGAAGTGGATATGCGTGTCGATGCCGCCAGCGGTGAGGATCATGCCTTCGCCGGCGATCACTTCGGTGCCGGCGCCGATGGCGATGGTCACGTTGGGCTGCACGTCGGGGTTGCCGGCCTTGCCGATTGCGGCGATGCGCCCGTCCTTGAGGCCGACGTCGGCCTTGACGATGCCCCAGTGGTCGATGATCAGCGCGTTGGTGATCAGCGTGTCGACCACTTCGGCGGCGAGCAACTGGCTCTGGCCCTGGCCGTCGCGGATGACTTTGCCACCACCGAACTTCACTTCCTCGCCGTAGGTGGTGAAGTCTTTTTCGACTTCGATCCACAGCTCGGTATCGGCCAGGCGCACCTTGTCGCCGACGGTGGGGCCGAACATGTCGGCGTAGGCGCTTCTAGAAATCTTCATGTGCTTGCCTTGGGATTCAATGATCGTTCCCACGCTCTGCGTGGGAATGCCGCCATGGACGCTCTGCGTCCGCCTTTTGTGACGCGGAGCGTCACGGGATGCATTCCCACGCGGAGCGTGGGAACGATCCGTCAGTCGAGATCACCCATGATGCGGCCGGCAAAGCCGAACACCCGGCGATGCCCGGCGTAATCCACCAGTTCGACTTCACGGCTTTGCCCCGGCTCGAAGCGCACCGCCGTGCCCGCCGGAATATTCAGGCGCATGCCGCGACTGGCGGCGCGATCGAAGGTCAGCGCGTCGTTGGTTTCAAAAAAGTGGAAATGCGAGCCGACCTGAATCGGCCGGTCGCCGCTGTTGGCGACTTTCAGGCTGAGGGTGCGACGGCCGACGTTGAGTTCGATGTCGCCGGGCTGGATCTGGTATTGGCCAGGAATCATCGCTGGGCTCCTTGCAGGACTTTGTAATAGAGAGCGGTCGGACGATAGGTGCCGTTGGGGTCGCAGGCGTAATCGGGGATTTCGCCGGCGCGCACGTAGCCCAGCGCCTTGTAGAAATCTTCTGCCGGCGAGCCGGCCTCGGTGTCGAGATAGAGCATGCCGCGCTTGTGCTTGGGCGCTTCGAGTTCCAGCGCCTGCATCAGTTGCTGACCGAGACCGCGCCGACGCGCGTGTGCGCGCACCAGCAGTTTCTGCACTTCGGCGCGGTTCAGACCATTGGCCTTCTGGCACAGGCCCAGTTGCACGCTGGCCAGCACCTGCTCGTCCTTCACCACCACCCAGAGCAGCGTGCTGCCCTTGTTGATGTTGTCCTGCACCTCATCGAAATACGCGCGCGCCTGGGCGGCATCGAGGTCGGCCATGAAGCCGACGCTGGCGCCGTAACCGACGGCGTCGAGCAGCAGATCGATCAGGCCCTGGCGATAGTGGGCAAAGCTCTCAGCGTTGACGCGGCGCAACTGGGCGGCGTTCATCGACATCACTCCTTGTGGGCATCCGGTGGCTGTGCGCCGGGATTGAGGGTCAACTGCATGAAGGTCAGGTCGAGCCAGCGGCCGAACTTGGTGCCCACTTGCGGCATCTGCCCGGTGACGCTGAAACCGGCGCGCTGGTGCAGGCGGATCGAGGCAGCGTTGCCGCTTTCGATGGCGGCGACCATGACGTGTTTGCCGCAGGTGCGTGCGCGTTCGATCAACGCGGTCATCAGTTGCGGGCCGAGGCCGTTGCCGCGTTGATCGCTGCGCACGTACACCGAGTGCTCGACGGTGTGACGGAAGCCGTCGAACGGCCGCCAGTCGCCGAACGAGGCATAACCCAGCACTGCGTTTTCATGGTCGGCGATCACCAGAATCGGATACGCCTGCAACTGACGCGCGTCGAACCATGCCTGGCGATTGCCGAGGTCGACCGCTTGTTCGTTCCAGATCGCCGTGGTGTTGAGCACGGCGTCGTTGTAGATGTCGCGGATCGCTGGCAGGTCGGCCCGGCTCGCATCGCGAATGCTGTAAGTCATGGCGCGGCCTCAGACGATCGGCTGGTGAACGGTGACCAGTTTGGTGCCGTCGGGGAACGTCGCCTCGACCTGGATCTCCGGGATCATTTCCGGGATGCCTTCCATCACTTGTTCACGGCTGAGCAGGGTGGTGCCGTAATGCATCAGCTCGGCCACGGTCTGGCCGTCGCGGGCGCCCTCGAGCAGCGCGGCGGAGATGTAGGCCATGGCTTCCGGGTAATTGAGTTTCACGCCACGGGCCAGCCGCCGCTCGGCGACGAGGCCGGCGGTGAAGATCAGCAGCTTGTCTTTTTCGCGTGGGGTCAGGTCCATGGTTCGGGTTCCATCAGGGCAGATTCGGGTGGCTCTCGAGAAGTGTGGGGTGCCAGTTGGAGCAGCCCCTCACCCTAGCCCTCTCCCGAGGGAGAGGGGACTCATCTTGGTTGTTTTCGATGGCCAATTCAGTCAGCAATATTCGTTCAGGCAGATAAATTCATTTCAGACGACTCGGTCAGGCTCCCTCTCCCTCCGGGAGAGGGCGGGGGGTGAGGGCCGGGGTTCAGGTGCTCCATATTCTTGGCGCGATAGCTTCGCGGCCCAGCAGCGCAGGCCTTAGCAGTCGCCATAAATCAATCAGCCAGGCGCGGGCGAGCAACGCCTCACTGGCCAGACAACGAGCCACCAGCAGTCCCGGCAATTGCGTCAGATCCCCTCGCACCTCATGCCCCAGCGAGCGGCAGCGCTCCAGCAACTCGGCCTCAATCTCACCGGTCACCAGCATCGTTGCGAACACCGGATTGCCATCCAGGCCGATCGGCGAGTCGAGTAAACCGTCCGCACCGACAATGCGCTGCCGTTCGTGCCAGAGCAACTGACCATCGCGGCGGATATCCAGGTGCGCCTGAAAATGCCCGAGGTCAAAACGCTCGCCGCTGGCCGGACGACCGAGCGCCACCACGTCCCAGTAGAACAGCCGCGCATCGCCTTCAAGCTCGATCGTTGTGGCCAACTCGGCCTGCGCGGCGCTGTAGACGATGGTTTCCTGCGGCAGCCATTCCAGGGTCGCGCCGGCAGCGACTTGCAAGTCGAGCTGCTGATACGCCGGCCCGCCCGCGCGATACCACTTGGCGGCGCCGGGGCTGGTGATCTGTGCCCAGGCGTTGTGCTCGACGCGCGCGCTGATATCGAGCCGATCACCACCGGCAATTCCGCCCGGTGGGTGGACGATGATGTGCTGGCAGACCTCGGGGCCTTCGGCGTACAGATGCTTTTGCACGCGCAGCGGGCCGAGGTGGCGGCGCATGACCGGGCGCGTGCAGTCGCCGAAACGCGCGTAGGCCAGTTCCAGCTCGGCGTGCCAGCTCGGGGTAAACAGGGCAGGTGCAACAATCGAATTCATGGTTTTGTGATTATCGTTAGGAAGCTACAGATTAGACCGGCGCGTTAGATCGTGACCAGCCCGCGTACACCCTCGGCCTCCATATTTTCACCGCGACCCTGCTGGACGATCTCGCCCCGCGACATCACCAGGTATTGATCGGCCAGTTCGGCGGCGAAATCGTAGAACTGCTCGACCAGCAGAATCGCCATGTCACCGCGCGCCGCGAGCTGCTTGATCACCGCGCCGATTTCCTTGATCACCGACGGTTGAATGCCTTCGGTGGGCTCATCGAGAATCAGCAGGCGCGGGCGGCTGGCCAATGCGCGGCCGATCGCCAGTTGCTGTTGCTGACCACCGGACAGATCGCCGCCACGGCGCTGCTTCATTTGTAGCAGCACCGGGAACAGTTCGTAGATGAAACCTGGAACTTCTTTGGCTTCTGAGCCTGGAAACCGTGACAGGCCCATCAGCAGATTTTCTTCTACCGTCAGGCGCCCGAAGATCTCACGGCCCTGCGGCACGTAGGCGATACCGGCATGCACACGCTGGTGCGGTTTGAACGTGGTGATCGGTTTGCCTTCCCAGTTCACCGCACCTTCCTTGGCCGGCAGCAGGCCCATCAGGCATTTGAGCAGGGTGGTCTTGCCCACGCCGTTACGGCCGAGCAGGCAGGTCACTTCGCCGACCTTCACGTCAAAGCTCAGGCCACGCAGGATGTGGCTACCGCCGTAGTACTGATGCAGCTTGTCGACTTGCAGCATGTCCAAATTCTCCCCCGGTGATCGTTCCCACGCTCTGCGTGTGAACGCATCCCGTGACGCTCCGCGTCACATAACGGCGGACGCAGAGCGTCCATGGCGGCATTCCCACGCAGAGCGTGGGAACGATCTAGGTCTTCAGCGGCCGAGGTAGACCTCGATCACCCGCTCGTTTTCCTGCACTTGCTCAAGCGAGCCCTCGGCCAGCACGCTGCCCTGATGCAGCACCGTGACGTGGTCGGCAATCGAGCCGACAAAGCCCATGTCGTGCTCGACCACCATCAGTGAATGCTTGCCGGCCAGCGATTTGAACAGCTCGGCGGTGAACTCGGTTTCGGCGTCGGTCATGCCCGCCACCGGTTCGTCGAGCAGGAGCAATTGCGGGTCCTGCATCAGCAACATGCCGATCTCGAGAAACTGCTTCTGGCCGTGGGACAACAACCCGGCCTGGCGATTGACCGAGGTGGTCAGGCGAATCGTCTCGAGCACTTCGCTGATGCGATCCTTCTGCTCGCCACTCAAGCGCGCACGCAAACTGGCCCACACCGACTTGTCGGTCTTCTGCGCCAGCTCCAGGTTTTCAAATACGCTCAAGGCTTCGAATACCGTCGGTTTCTGGAATTTGCGGCCGATGCCGGACTGGGCAATCTGCACTTCGCTCATCTGCGTCAGATCCAGGGTTTCACCGAACCAGGCCTTGCCGTGGCTGGGCCGGGTCTTGCCGGTGATCACGTCCATCAGCGTGGTCTTGCCCGCGCCGTTGGGGCCGATGATGCAGCGCAGTTCGCCGACGCCGATGTACAGGTTGAGATTGTTCAAGGCACGGAAGCCATCGAAGCTGACGCTGATGTCTTCCAGGGTCAGGATGGTGCCGTGGCGCGTATCGAGGCCCGGGCCGACGCGCTGGCCGAGGCCGATCGAGTCGCGGCTGGTGCCTTCGTCCTTGTTCGGTTCCACGGGGAAAAACGCCGGCTCCAGCATGAATTCAGCACTCGCTGTGACTCTCATTGTTCACCTCGTTTCTTCAGCAGACCGATCACGCCCTTGGGCAGGTACAACGTCACGACGATGAACAGCGCGCCGAGGAAGAACAGCCAGTATTCCGGGAAGGCCACGGTGAACCAGCTCTTCATGCCGTTGACCACGCCGGCGCCGAGCAGCGGTCCGATCAGCGTGCCGCGCCCGCCCAGGGCGACCCACACCGCCGCTTCGATCGAGTTGGTCGGCGACATTTCGCTGGGGTTGATGATGCCCACTTGCGGCACGTACAGCGCTCCGGCGAGACCGCACAGCACCGCACTCAGCACCCAGACGAACAGCTTGAAACCGCGCGGGTCGTAGCCGCAGAACATCAAACGGTTTTCCGCATCGCGCAACGCCGTCAGCACCCGGCCGAACTTGCTCTGCGCCAGGCGCCAGCCGATGAACAGGCTGGCCACCAGCAACAGCACGGTCGCCAGAAACAGCACCGCGCGGGTGCCCGGTTCGGTGATGCCGAAACCGAGAATCGTGCGGAAATTGGTGAAACCGTTGTTGCCGCCAAACCCGGTCTCGTTGCGGAAAAACAGGAGCATGCCGGCGAAGGTCAGGGCCTGGGTCATGATCGAGAAATACACGCCCTTGATCCGCGAACGGAAGGCGAAAAAGCCGAACACCAGCGCCAGCAGACCCGGCGCCAGCACCACCAGACACATGGCCCAGAGGAAGCTGCTGGTGCCGATCCAGTACCACGGCAATTCACTCCACGACAGGAAAGTCATGAACGCTGGCAAGCCATCGCCGGCCGCCTGCCGCATCAGGTACATGCCCATCGCGTACCCGCCGAGGGCGAAGAACAGACCGTGGCCCAGCGACAGCAGGCCGGCATAGCCCCAGACCAGATCCAGCGCCAGGGCGACGATGGCGTAGCAGAGGATTTTGCCGACCAGGGTCAGCGTGTAGGCCGAGACGTGCAGGGCATTGTCTGGCGACAACAACGAGAGCAGCGGCAGAACGATCAGCAGCGCGAGAATCACCCCGCCGACCGCGAGCGTGGCTTTCGGCCCGGCCTTTTGTGTGGCCGTGACTAACAGAGGCTGGTTCATCAGTCGATCACCCGTCCTTTCAGTGCGAAGAGGCCTTGCGGACGTTTCTGAATGAACAGAATGATCAGCGCGAGGATCAGGATCTTGCCGAGCACCGCACCGATCTGCGGTTCGAGAATCTTGTTGGCGATGCCCAGGCCAAATGCGGCGAGCACGCTGCCGGCCAGTTGGCCGACGCCGCCGAGCACGACCACCAGGAACGAGTCGATGATGTAGCTCTGGCCAAGGTCGGGACCGACGTTGCCGATCTGGCTCAGCGCCACGCCGCCCAAGCCGGCGATGCCCGAGCCGAGACCGAAGGCGAGCATGTCCACGCGCCCGGTCGGCACGCCGCAGCAGGCGGCCATGTTGCGGTTCTGGGTGACGGCGCGCACGTTGAGGCCGAGGCGGGTCTTGTTCAGCAGCAGCCAGGTCAGCACCACCACGAACAATGCGAAAGCGATGATGACGATGCGGTTGTACGGCAGCACCAGGTTCGGCAGCACTTGAATGCCGCCGGACAGCCACGCCGGGTTGGCCACTTCAACGTTCTGCGCACCGAACAACAAACGCACAAGCTGAATCAGCATCAGGCTGATGCCCCAGGTCGCGAGCAGAGTTTCCAGCGGCCGACCATAGAGATGGCGAATCACCGTTCGCTCCAGCGCCATGCCAATGGCGGCGGTGACGAAAAACGCCACCGGCAGCGCGATCAGCGGATAGAACTCGATGGCCTGCGGCGCGTAACGTTGGAACATCAACTGCACGACATAGGTCGAGTAGGCGCCGAGCATGAGCATCTCGCCGTGGGCCATGTTGATCACCCCGAGCAGGCCGAAGGTGATCGCCAGACCGAGGGCGGCGAGCAGCAGAATCGAGCCCAGCGACATGCCGCTGAAGGCCTGGCCGAGCACTTCGCCGATCAGCAGTTTGCGCTTGACCTGAGCGAGGCTGGTTTCAGCGGCGGTGCGCACGCCGGCATCGCTTTCCACGCCCGGTTCGAGCAGACCTTCAAGGCGCGTGCGTGCCAGCGGGTCGCCGGTTTCACCGAGCAGACGTACCGCCGCAAGGCGCACCGCCGGGTCGCTGTCGACCAGTTGCAGATTGGCCAGCGCCAGGCTCAAGGCGGCATGCACGCTTTCATCTTTTTCCCCAGCGAGTTGCCGGTCGAGAAATTTCAGCTGCGCGGGTTTCGCGCTTTTCTGCAATTGCTGCGCGGCGCCCAGACGGATCTTGCTGTCAGCGGCGAGCAATTGATGGCTGGCCATCGCGGTGTCGATCAGACCCCGCAGGCGATTGTTCAGGCGCAGGGTTTTCGCTTGGCCGTCGATCGTCAGCTCGCCTTGCTGCAGGGCGTTGAGCAATTCGATACGCGCCGGATCGGGCTGCGCTGCCCAGGCTTCCAGCAGTTTGGCCTGTTGCATCGGATTGGCCGCGACGAAGTCTTCGGCATCGCCGGCGTGGGCCAGGAGTGGCAGCAACAGTGCGATGGCGAGAAGTACGCGGTGTATGGCAGTGGGCATTAGTGGTGTCCTGTTCAACCGCCCCCTCACCCTAACCCTCTCCCGGAGGGAGAGGGGACTGACCGAGGTGTCTGGACGATGTGCTGCGACCTGCGAACTCGAGTCGAACTCAGGGTCTGAAGAGCATGAAGATCGGCTCCCTTTCCCCCTCTCCCTGAGGGAGAGGGCTGGGGTGAGGGGGAAGTCTCATGCTCGCCTCAAAAACTGAATTCGCCTCAGTTGCTCTTCACCGCATAATCCGGCTTCTTGTCGTTGCCCTGAATGTACGGGCTCCATGGTTGCGCGCGGATCGGGCCTTCGGTCTGCCACACGACGTTGAACTGCCCGTCGCTCTGGATTTCGCCGATCATCACGGGCTTGTGCAGGTGATGGTTGGTCTTGTCCATGGTCAGGGTGTAGCCCGATGGCGCAGCAAAGGTCTGCCCGGCCAGTGCTTCGCGCACTTTGTCGACGTCAGTGGATTTGGCTTTCTCGACCGCTTGCGCCCACATGTGGATGCCGACGTAGGTGGCTTCCATCGGGTCGTTGGTCACGGCTTTATCGGCGCCCGGCAGGTTGTGTTTCTTCGCATAGGCTTTCCAGTCCGCGACGAATTTCTTGTTCGCAGGGTTCTCCACCGACTCGAAGTAGTTCCACGCCGCGAGGTTGCCCACCAGCGGTTTGGTGTCGATACCGCGCAGTTCTTCCTCACCGACCGAGAAAGCCACCACCGGTACATCGGTGGCCTTCAGGCCCTGGTTGGCCAGTTCTTTGTAGAACGGCACGTTGGAGTCGCCATTGACGGTCGAGATGACGGCAGTCTTGCCGCCGGCGGAGAATTTTTTGATGTTGGCAACGATGGTCTGGTAATCGCTGTGACCGAACGGCGTGTAGACCTCTTCGATGTCCTTGTCGGCCACGCCTTTGGAGTGCAGGAATGCGCGCAGGATCTTGTTGGTGGTGCGCGGATAGACGTAGTCGGTGCCGAGCAGGAAGTAGCGCTTGGCGCTGCCGCCTTCTTCGCTCATCAGGTATTCAACGGCGGGGATCGCTTGCTGGTTCGGCGCGGCGCCGGTGTAGAAGACGTTCGGCGACATCTCTTCGCCTTCGTATTGCACCGGGTAGAACAGCAGGCCATTGAGTTCTTCGAACACCGGCAGTACCGATTTACGCGATACCGAGGTCCAGCAGCCGAACACCACCGCGACCTTGTCCTGGGTCAGCAGCTGTCGGCCCTTTTCAGCGAACAGCGGCCAGTTGGAAGCGGGGTCGACCACCACCGGCTCGAGCATCTTGCCGTTCACGCCGCCCTTGGCGTTGATCTCGTCGATGGTCATCAGCGCCATGTCCTTGAGCGACGTTTCGGAGATCGCCATGGTCCCGGACAACGAATGCAGAATCCCGACCTTGATGGTCTCGGCGGCCTGGACAGTCCAGGTCATGCCCATCGCGGCAATGGATGCCGTGAGTGTGAAAGCCTTGATCAAACTGCGACGCTTCATTGTGCGATCTCCATGAACATTCGATTTTTTCTGGTTGGCAGATGCGGACGACTGAAGGTGTGTTTTGCAAAGGCTGTGCCCGGTCGCGTTCAGGCAAGAAAATGTCGTGCCAGAGCGCTTGCGCGCTGTGGGCGTGCACCAGGAGGGGACGGTAGTCGGGCGGTGGTGCGTCCAGCTGCGCCAGATTGGGGCGCGGGCTGTCGCGTAGATGCGGATACAGAAACGATAAACATGTACCACAGCAGGTGAAACCCGACGGCCCACACTCACGCGCTCATCCCGATTCTCAGCGCAGGTTTTTATGAGTCATGTCTCAGGCCGATCCGGTCGTACCGCAAGTTCTTCAGCAACGTTCAAGCTGCCGCCACTGAGCCCGGCTTTTCTGACTGAAGAGGACGCCGCCTATTGGGTGCACACGCGGATTCCACTGAACCCGGACAAAGAGTACGGCAGCGTGATCCTGCTGCGTCCGGACGGGAAATTGCTCGCCACTTCACCCATCGCCGGGCAAGCCACGGGTTTTGACTTCGGCACAATTGTGCAGACCGATGTCCTTGGCGGCATGCTTCATCCGCTGGGCTACCGGTGCGTCGCCAGCGTTCACAGCCATCCGCCGATCCATGCCGAGTTCCGCAATGGCAATCGGCGTCAGGATGAAACGCTGCTTCGGCTGTTCATGAGTTTCTATTCAGGCGGCGATTTCATTGGCGATGTGTCGGCGCGGGATTTTTTCCGCAGCGCTTACCTTTCAGGCCCGGATGGCAGCTTGCTCAAATACGTCTCGAGCGGCTCGCCCGAGGAGCGCGACTACTTTCTCTGGCAGCAGTCAGGCGGGCCGTCGGGCCATCCGGCGGGGGCCTATGACGTGATGGCGGTGATCAACAAACTGGCGACCGTGGGTGAACTCAAAGTCATTGTTTCGAATGCCGACTGGGGCTACTCGGTGGGGCGCGTACCCGCGGACTGGAAGGCCGGCGCGTCGTTTTCAAAGGGTGTGGTCACCGAACTGCCGCTGATGACCCGTGTCTGCGTCAATGCCGAACGCGCCGTGCTGGCCGCGTTGAAATCCAGAGGCGCGCACGCAGCGGGTCTGCTGTTGAAGAAGTTGACTGGCGAGGAGTATGTCGCCACCCATGCGCGCCCGGCCGGCCTCGCCGCTTGGGATCCTGAGCGAATATTTCCGGTTGATGCCCAAGGGCAATTGCAGCTGCCCAGGGGGTATTTGCTGGAGGGCTTTTACTTTGCCTCGCGGCCCGACCCTGCACAGTTTCCACCTGGCCAGCCGTGGCTCTACGAGAACTTCTTCACGCCCCGGGAGATCGCCTGGGCTATCGAAGCGAATGCCCGCAGCCAACATCTGGCGCAAGCGGGGCGTGCGTTGTCGCTGTACATGCGGGCGCAGGATCATGCGATGTTGAAGTACCGCTTCAGCGGCGATTCTATCGAAGCGGCACTGAGCGTTACGCAGTCGGACGGCACGGTCAGTGACAACGGTGTGCAGGCAAGGCTGTTGGCCGGCACACTGGATACCCGCGCATTTGTTTCAATGCTGGTACTGGCCGGGACCCTGGAGGTCGTGCGCGGCAGTGCGTTGTGGGCGCATCTGGGGCGGGTGGGTCTGCAATGGCAGCCCTTCGCCAATTTCCCCTGGCCGCGATTGAGCCGGGCTTTTCTGGCGGCCGATGATGCGGTTCGCCATGCCCATGAGCTCGTGGGCATTCGCCGTGATCAGCAGCACGCGGGGTATGTTTTTCAGCGTAGCGACAAGCGTTTCGTGGTGACCGAACCCTTGCCCGGGGATATCGATACGCTCAGCCAGGGGCGGCTTTATCCTCTGGACAATCACGGTCGGCCGGTGTTTCCAGACGACCACACCATGCATGCGCGTTATGTCGCTCACGTTGCGCTTTCGCAACTTGACCCGGTGCATATCCGGTATCTGCGCTGGACCCGTGCCGAGGCTCTGCTGGACGTGCAGATGCTCAACGTTGACGAGCTGCGGCAGACCCTGCTCGACGGGATCGCTCTGTATTGCTCTGGTGCTGGTGACAGCCTGATCAGGTTCCAGCCCTACACCACCATCGTCGCCAGGGAGCTGGCCAGACGCCTCGGCACTGGCAAGCACCCGGGCGAGCTAGCCAGTGCGCTGCGCAACGGCACTGAACGGCCACAAGCCTTTGTGCGTGAACAGGCGCAGGCCGGCGTCTTGTTCAACCTGATCGATCACGCACTGTGGGGCTATCGCGGGCAAATCGGCGCTGACTGGAGCCTGCCAATAGCGTCAGTGGCTGAACCAGGCGAGTCTGAGCCGCCGCTGCCGACGTTACCGAAACCGTCATTGCCAGATCTCTCTTTGCAGCCATATCCGCCAACGCAAGTGCCTGCGCCTGGCGCCACGACAATGCCGTGGAAGCGTCCTGCGAGGATTTTCTTTGGTGCGGTGTTTTCCTCGGCGGACGAGGCAGCACTGAGTCAATCCAGTACTGACGTGCATTTGCACGACGAAAAGAAAACCTGGTTCGGCTTCATTCTCAAGCGCGTGGGGCGGGAGGAATACATCGCCAGCGAGCTGATACCCGTCAGCGATAGCGGCACCAATCTGTTTCGTCAGGAGTCGGTGTTCAGTTCCAGCAGGACAGCTCCCTGGTATCAGTACCCGGATGGCTTCGACCTGCATGCCGTGTATTACATGCACCAGCGAATCGGGGAAACCTTGCGCCATCCCCAGGACTGGCTCGCGCATTACTTCGTCACGCCAGAGACGCTGACCGTTGCCATGTATCTCTCCGAGCGGCGCCCGGTCGTCGCCCCTGGCCGGCACAGAACTTTGTATATCGCCACTGGTGATGGTGCTCTGCTCAGGTATGTGTTCAACAGCTCCAGCAAGTTGTTCTACGACGACAGCTCGCAGACGACGCTGCAAACGCTCAAGGACGATCTCGCTGCGCAAAGGCTGTTGCCATCCGACTTCGTGCACACCGTGGTCGACAGTGGTCAACTTGACGTGCTGCGTACGAGTCTGTGCTGGGACCGGCCGGGTTTGGTCAAGAAAACCTGGCAGCCTTACGCAAATCTGCAGCGACGCGCCCTGGGGCCGGTTTTTCACAGTGCCGACGATGCGGCGGTGCATGCCCGATCGCTGTTGCCGCAGAGCACCGACAAACTCTATGGCGGTGTCATTCTGAAACGCTCCGACGGCCTCTACGTCGCTACCTCGCCGATTGAAGTGACACGCGAAAATTTCGACAGTAGCGAGATCATCGCCGACGAGACTCGCGCTGCCGGACTGTTTCCAGAAAATTGCCGGATCGTTGCGCGTTACCGCTCCAGAGTCCCGAGGGAGCTGTCGGTAGCGTTTTCGGCCATCGACAAACAGATCTACTTGAACATGCTGTCGGTCGATACCTTGTACTCGGCATTCACCCGCAAGCCTGTGGTCTGGGATGAATACCTGTTTGCGCCGGACGGTGCGACGATTCGCTATCAGCCTGGGTTGTGGGAGCGTCTGCGCGCCGATCTGTCGATTGCCCTGACGGCAAGCAATAGCCTGCCCGCATCACTGGATGGCGAGACCATCAAGCAGCGCCTTTACAGCGGTGAATTGAAACCGATCGACTGGATCGACTCGCTCGCCAGAACCGGTTATTTGCAGGTCGTCACCGGCAGTGACCTGTGGGGCCTGCCCCGGCAAGTATCGCGCTGGGTGCCGTTCTCCGCCGATTTGCAGATCGTGACGGATTACAGCAAAGCCGCTACTGCGGCGGTGTGCGGCCCGTTATTTCTTCAGGCGGATGCGGCCGCTCGATATGTCCATGAGCTGGCGGTGAGCCGCGATACGCAGACTTTCGGTGTCATCCTGCGCTCGGACGGCGGTGTGTTTCTTGCCAGTCTGCCGCTGACTGCACAACGGTCTGCGCTGGCTCTGGACCGGATTTTCGAGCACGGGCGACTGCCATCAGGCTTTCTGCTGGATTCGATTTATCTGCGCGCCGTCCTGCCACCGCTTGGCGCACGGCCCAGGGATATCCGGCATGTGCTGATCATGCCCAGCGAAGTCCAGCAGGCGTGTCGACGGGCCAGTACGCCACAGGGTTACAAGCCGATCTACTTCTCCTGCGCCGACGGAGCGCTGCTGAGGCTGCAACTGCACGCGTTCGAGCCCGGCACGTTCTTCGACCGGTTCGGGCAAGTGGAATTGCGCCCCAACGCTTTTGTGTCAATGGAGCAGGCGGCGATTGATGAACGCAACAACAGCAAGGGCACTTTCAGCCTTGTCGAATACGTAAATCGGATGGCGCGAGCCGGTGACCTGCATGTCATTGAAACCAGCGCCTGCTGGTCTCGCCGTGGTCGGGTCGGGGAGGACTGGCAACCGGGCCTTGCCGAGATATCTCGTGAGCGCCATTGGCAAAATCATCCAGTTCCGGCGCAGGGACCGATCTTCCAGCATCCCGACGATGCTGCCCGCTATGCCCAGCAACGGACCGACAATGAAATACTCGCTCGGACCGGCTATGAGGGCGCGGTTCTCGGGGAAGACTCCGGCCAGCGCTTTGTCCCGCTGGAGCCTGTTGCGTGGTTCGCCAACGAGGAGAATCTTCGTCTGCGTCTTTTCCGTACTGCCGAGGACCCTGCGACCGACTGGCGCCGACCGGCACCGCGCTTCCCTGACGGTTATGCCGTCGTGGCCAGTCATCAATTCAGCCTGTCGGGCAATACCTTGCTGGTCGCTGACAACGAACAGATCCGCAGTAATTTCGCCGAACCCGCGCTGGTGTATGCACACACCCACGAGTTGAAAAACCAAGGTTTCGATATTCGTGGGTATTACTACTCCACGCCCGGCCATGAGTTGCTCAAATACACGCCAGTGTACTCAGACGCCGAACGGGATCTGCTGCTGACCCGTTCGGTCGTTTATGAAAACGGGCAATGGGTCAGCCGCCTCACGCCTGGGCAATTTGTCTCGCGACTCCTGCAATTGGGCGAATTTCAGGTGTTGGTGGCAGGCGCGTATTGGCGCCATACCGGGCACCTGGGCAGTGGTTGGCGAATCCGTCGGCAACAGCCGGCGGCCGAAGGTGCCGTGCGGATCAGAGATGAGTTGTAATTCCAATGCCGAGTGTGGGGGGGGGGCGGGGGGCCCCCCCCCCCCCACAGCCGCGGGGGTGGACGGGGGGCCGGGG